>CAMWRC010000210.1 GCA_947176565.1 uncultured Ruminococcus sp. | reverse complement strand
TGATTGAGAGAGCCTGTCCGGTATATGTCTGTACTCAGAAGATCTGTACATGGAGATATACTGAACAGGTTCTGAAAAAATAAAGGAGGCTGAAAAATGCTTGCAAAAAGAATAATCCCGTGCCTTGATGTCCGAAACGGCAAGGTAGTAAAGGGAGTGAATTTTGAGGGCGTGCGTGATGTCGGAGACCCTGTAGAATGTGCTGAGGAATACAATAAACAGGGTGCGGACGAAATAGTATTCTATGATATTATCGCATCTTTTGAGGGCAGGGGAGTATTTCTCGATGTTGTATGTGAAACCGCTAAAAAAGTATTCGTACCGCTGACAGTTGGCGGAGGAATCAAGACAGTCGATGATATTCGCGAAACGCTCAGAGCCGGTGCTGATAAAGTATCTGTAAATTCTCAGGCGGTAAAGAATCCTCAGCTTATCAGGGAGGGCGCAGATATTTTCGGAAGTCAGTGTATATGCGTCGGTATCGATGCAAAGAAAATCGCTGAAAACAAGTGGACTGTCTATATAAACGGCGGACGCGTTGATATGGGTATTGACTTGATTGACTGGGTACATCAGATTGAACAGCTCGGAGCAGGTGAAATATGCCTTAATTCGATTGACGCTGACGGCACAAAGAACGGATTTGATATTGATATGCTGAAAGCCGTATGCGATAATTGCAGTATTCCGGTAATTGCAAGCGGAGGAGCAGGCAAGATAAATGATTTTGCGGAAGTATTCGAGAAAACCGGCGCAACCGCAGCACTTGCCGCATCGCTGTTTCACTTCAAAGAACTTACAGTTCAGGAAGTAAAATCCTATTGCAGAAACAGGAATATTATCATTAGATAATAATATTCAGAATCAGAAAGGATATATTTATGATTGAAATTGATTTGAATGACCTTGATAAATTTTTTGTCAAGGGGGAACTGATTCCGGCAATCTGCTATGAGGTCAACACAAAAACAGTCCTTATGCTTGCATACATGAACAAAGAGAGCCTGAAAAAGACTCTTGAAACAGGATATACATGGTTCTGGAGCAGGTCACGTCAGGAATACTGGAACAAGGGAGCTACTTCCGGACACGTTCAGAAAGTTGTATCAATCTACGGCGACTGCGATAACGATACACTTTTAGTCAATGTCGAGCAGACGGGAAATGCCTGTCATACCGGAAGCTACAGCTGTTTTTTCAATGAAATATATAATACGGAGGAATAATTTTATGACACTTTACGAGGAAATTTTTGAAGTTATCAAGGAAAGAAAAAAGCAGTACGAAACAGGTACAGCTGCTGAAAATTCATACACCTGTTATCTTTTCGACAAGGGCGTTGATAAAATCTGCAAGAAAATCGGTGAGGAAGCTACAGAGACAGTAATTGCCGCAAAGAATGGCGATAATGACGAACTGAAAAACGAGATAAACGATTTGCTTTATCATGTTATGGTACTTTGCGTGAATCAGGGACTTGAATGGTCTGACGTTGAAAAGGTTCTTGATGAGAGAAATGAAAAAATCGGCAATCTCAAGAAATTCCACGAAGTTGACAAGAATACCTGATTGTAAATAATAAAAAATACAGACAGAGGATTTTTAATCTCTTGTCTGTATTTTTATTTATTATTTACTTTATTCGTATTTTTTGAAAAGCTTAGGGATAACAAGAATCACAACGACGAGCATTGCACAGAATCCGCCCAGAATCAGGAATATCGTTGACAATGGAAGATATGGTTCACCGTATTCCTGAACAATACATGAAAATCCGTCTGCACGGAATACGGAATCAATAATTCCCGCGATTTCCGCATGACCTTTTTCATTGGGGTGTATATCGAGTTCGGAAATACGTGTAAGTTCAGAACATCTTCCTTCAAACTCAGCGGCAACGTCTATTACTGTATATTCAGCAGAACCTGTTTTGATTATTTCATTGAATCTGTCAAGTTTACTGTCTGAAAAATCAACAATTGCCTGAACATCGGAAAATGTTTCAAGAGGATTATATAATGTCTGAATGTATATTCTGCCGTCCGTTTTTTCATTCAGAACGGCTGATATTTTCTGAAGATTGATTTCAAATCCTGCGAGAGCTTCATCAATATCCGAATCCATGCTTAGAAGTGAAGCAGCTGCGCCGAACAAATCAAACTCTGATATATTGATTGTATGATTTTCAGCGGTAACACCAAAATTTCCAAGCATATTGAACATTATATGAAGCAGGTCGTTTCCGCCTATAGATACAACAACTGCATCGGAATCAGCAAGGGCGTCATCTATTGTCCCACTGTTGAGAAGTTCAAGCAGGTCTGATGATGTTGCACCTGATACAGCAAAATTCTGCATATTATGTATGCACAGTCCGTCAAGTTCTTCTGTATATCGGGCTTTCAGGGTATTGGCATATGAATCGGGACAGCTGTAATTATCGGTTGATGTGTAGCCGTCAAGACCATATCCGGCGGCAATAGAATCGCCAAGAAATACCATATCAGGAGGAACTTCTGTTTCGTGAACAACATCGGTCATATCCTGTCTGACGAGTGAACAGCCGGTAATTCCAAACAGAATAGAAGCTGATACAGCAAGGGAAAGTATTTTTTTCAGCATATTTTTCACCCCATATTATTACGGGATTTCAGACCACGGTCGATTTCACGTCTTGCATCGCGTTTGGCGGCATCGGCTAGTGTATAATAAAGTTTTTTGCCCTTGCACAGCCCGACAAGCATTTTTACCTTTGAATCCTTGAAATATATACTCAGCGGAATAAGTGAAAGACCGTCCTGTTTGACTATGCCGAAAAGCTTGTTTATTTCACGTTTATGCATAAGCAGTTTACGAATCCGCATAGGGTCGCGGTTGAATATATTTCCTTTTTCGTATGGTGAGATGTGCATACCTCTTACGAAAATTTCACCGTTGTCAATCGAACACCATGAATCTTTGAGATTCACAGAACCCTGACGTATAGATTTAACTTCAGTGCCTACGAGTTCCATACCGGCTTCGTATGTTTCGAGAACGAAATATTCATGATGTGCCTTACGGTTTTCGGCTATTGTTTTTGTACCTTTTGAGCGCATATAAATCCCCTTTCAGCAAGAACCTTTTAAGTA
>CAMWRC010000209.1 GCA_947176565.1 uncultured Ruminococcus sp. | reverse complement strand
CTATATTTGAGGACGATAATAATGTTATCATATCCGCGCTTAATAAAAACGGATTTGACCGGCTTCTCAGCTGTATCATGAAAAATCTTCCTGAAACTGCAAAAAGAATGAAGCTTATAATTCCATACGAAAATACATCATTCATAAGCCGTATACGCAATGACGGAAAAATCTTTGCAGAAGAATATACTGAAACCGGAACACTTATCGATGCTCTTGTTGATATAAAGCTTATAAAAGAAGCTGAAAAATATCTGATTTAAAATAAATTATCCCTCGCCTGTAATTTTACAGACGAGGGATTTTTTAATAGATTGAAATAAATCAAAGAAGTGTGATTCCGTGTTCACTGCACTGACGTATCATTTCATCACTCCAGATAGACGACTGCACTTCGCCGATATGCGCTTTATTCAGAAGAAGCATGCAAAGTCTTGACTGACCGATACCGCCTCCGATAGTAAGCGGAAGTATGCCGTTAGCTATCATTTTATGATAATCATACTGCATTCTGTCCTCAGCATTACATTCAGCGAGCTGATTTTTAAGTGATTCCGCATCAACTCTGATTCCCATTGACGATACTTCCAGCGAATCATCAAGCACATTATCCCATATCAGAATATCGCCGTTCAATGCCCAGTCATCGTAATCCGGAGCTCTACCGTCGTGCTTTTCACCACTTGTGAGCTTTCCGCCGATACCCATAAGGAATACTGTCTTATGTTCCATAGTAATAAGACGTTCACGTTCATGAGATGTTTTATCAGGGTATCTGTCCTCAAGTTCCTGCGTCGTGATGAAATACGGTTCTTCGCATACAGTTCCGGCAATATCGGGATAGCGGAGACCGACTTTTCTTTTTGTATAGGCAATTGCCTTGACTACAGAACGCACTGTATCTTTGAGAAAATCAATATTTCTCTGCTCACGTGTTATAACTTTCTCCCAGTCCCACTGGTCAACGAAAATCGAATGCGTATTATCAGTATCATCATCACGGCGTATAGCATTCATATCAGTATATATGCCCTCTCCGGCTTTGTAGCCGTAGCGGTAGAGAGCCATACGCTTCCATTTTGCAAGTGACTGTACGACTTCTCCCTCGCCGTCGATTTCTTTTATAGTGAAATCAACTTTACGTTCAACGCCGTTCAGGTCGTCATTTATTCCGCTTCCTTTTTTTACGATAAGCGGAGCAGAAACACGGTCAAGTGTAAGTGCAAATGACAGTGCCTGCTGAAAAATATCCTTGATATACTTGATAGCGTGCTGTGTTTCTCTCAGCGTAAGAGACGATCTATAGCCCTCCGGAATATAAAGTCCTTTTGACATAATTATCTTTCCTTTCAAAAAATGTATAATCGGAATCGCGAAAATTCCGGATATTATTACCGTATACTGCCCACTGTTCTCGGATAAAGAATGACATCGCGGATATTAGCCATACCTGTGGTATACATGATAAGACGTTCAAATCCGAGACCGAATCCGCCGTGCGGCACTGAACCGAATTTTCTCAGGTCGAGATAATCTGCGTAGAGGTCAAGATTCATTCCACGCTCCTGCATAGCTGCAACCAGTTTATCGTAATCAGCTTCACGTTCACTTCCGCCGATAATTTCCCCTACACCGGGAACAAGGAGGTCAACTGCCGCAACTGTTTTTCCGTCCGGATTCTGTTTCATATAGAACGACTTGATTTCTTTCGGATAATCGGTAACAAAAACAGCTTTCTTGAAAACTTTTTCAGAAATATAGCGTTCATGTTCAGTCTGCAAATCGCAGCCCCATTCAACAGGATAGACAAAGTTTTCGCCGGAATTTTTCAGAAGTTCGATAGCCTCAGTGTATGTCACTCTGCCGAAATCATGTGAGATAAGCTCCTCAAGGCGTGATTTCAGACCCTTTTCAAAATGAGCATCAAAGAACGTGATTTCATCGGGACAGAGTTCCAAAAGCTGACCGATAACGTATTTCAGCATATCCTCGGCGATTTCTATAACATCATCAAGCTCTGCAAAAGCGACTTCCGGTTCGATATGCCAAAATTCAGCAAGATGTTTCGGAGTGTTGCTGTTTTCGGCGCGGAAACTCGGACCGAATGTATATATCTTTCCCATAGCAGTTGCAGCCATTTCTCCCTCAAGCTGTCCCGATACTGAAAGTCCTGCTTTTCTGCCGAAAAAGTCATTTGCATAGTATTCTTCTTCGTTTTTGAAATCTGTCGTATAGCCGTTTGTAGTTACCTGAAACATCTCACCTGCTCCCTCACAGTCGCTTCCTGTAATGAGTGGGGTATTGATATACACGTAATTATGATTCTGGAAATATCTGTGAAGTGCAGCCGCAAGAACTGAACGTACACGCCATACAGCATTAAAAGTATTTGTTCTGCTTCTGAGATGCGGAATACTTCTCAGAAATTCAAGGCTGTGACCTTTTTTCTGAAGCGGATAATCCGTAGGGCAGTCGCCGAGGACGGCAATATTTTCCGGAACTGCATTAATTTCGACGGTATTATTTCTTCCCTCGACAACGTTTCCGACAACTTTAAGGGACATACCTACGCGAGGTTCTTTGAAATCGCTTTCGCCTTTCTCAACAACTACCTGAATATTTTTCAGTGATGTGCCATCATTGAGTTCAACGAACGCAACGCTTTTTGAATTACGTGAAGTACGCACCCAGCCGCACACAGTAACTTCACTGCCTACATATTTTTTTGATGTGACAATTTCCTTGACATCAATATGTTTCATGACAATCTTCCTTTCAGAATAAAATTAAAATCAAGAACGGGAAAAAATAAAAACTCCCGTCCCTGAACAGGACGGGAGAAAAACCCGTGGTACCACCTGAAATTACCGCTCACATCAAAAAATGATACAAAAGCGGTCACTCTTGTCCGCTGTAACGTGCGGATAACGTTTCCCCTACTCCGGAATCCGTTTCAGTTCACTGCTCGGAAGTGTTATTCACATCGGCTCTGATACACGGCTCACACCATTCCGCACTCTCTGAAAACGAAATCCGATATTACTTCTCTCCGTCATAGCATTTAACTGATATTATTATATCATCTGGAATCTGATTTGTCAATAGTCTGAGAAAATTTTTTCCTGAAATCATCAAATT
>CAMWRC010000208.1 GCA_947176565.1 uncultured Ruminococcus sp. | reverse complement strand
CCGTTAAGTACATCAACTTTAAATTTTTTAGCTAATTTCTTAGCATCGGCTTCGCTTCTTGCAAGGATAAAAATAGTATCATCGCCGGCTATAGTGCCGACGATTCCCTCGTGCCTGACTGAATCAATCGCCGCACACGTTCCCTGAGCCATTCCGGCACGGCATTTAAGAACTATTGTATTAAGCGCATAATCAACATCAATCACAGCATCAGCGAAAATGTTTTTTTCCTTAGCAGCGGCGGGCGGAAGTGTATATCGATAGACTCCGTTTTCATCGCGCTGTTTTACAAGCGAAAGCTGCTGTATATCCCGCGAAAGAGTCGCCTGAGCTGCATTTATTCCGCGGCGGACAAGAAGTTCCATAAGCTGTTCCTGCGTTTCCACATCATATTCTGTTATAATTTCAAGAATGACATCATGACGGTGATTTTTCATATCTTCTCCTGTTTTATCTCCTATTTTATTGGTCTGCACAGCTTTCTGCACAGCGATTCGTGGAATGAATTTCCTACCAGATTTACAAAATTCAGATTATTTTTTCCCCTGACTATTTCTATTGATTCATTTTCGCCGATTCTGCGCTCCAGTTCACCATCGACGCTGACTACAAGCGAACTGCCTCCTGCTGTTCTGTTCACAAGGGTAAGCCGGCGGTATGCCGAGAACATCGTGGCACGTGCAAACAGAGAATGCGGACATATAAGATTCATTTCGATGCACTCCAAATCAGGCTCAATGACCGGTCCGCCTGCTGAAAGTGCATATGCAGTTGAACCGGAGGGTGTACTGAAAAGCACGCCGTCAGCACGGTATTTTCCCACAAGATAGCCGTCGGAATACACTTCAAAATCACATATCCTGAAACTTCCCGACCTTACAGAAATTTCATTGAGAGCCGTATAAACATCGCTGTCATCTGCATTATTGAGCGTCATATCTATCGTCATACGCTGAGAAATATCATAATCTCCGGTTTTCAGACCGGCAAGCTTATCAAGTTCATACGCCTCAAGACCTGCCATAAATCCAAGCGTTCCGGTATTTATACCTAAAAGCAGCGTATCTGTGCCTATAAGATACTTCGCACAGCGCAGAATCGTTCCGTCGCCGCCTATAGCTATGAATATATCAGACGTACTGACAGCCTTGTCAATATTCTCGAACAAAACAAACTTTTTGTCGTTAAATTCATCAATATAATCAGTACTTATACTCACTTCAATTCCGCAGCCGTTCAGCACATCGCAGACCTCACGGGCGCAGCCGAGAGCATTTCTTTTCTGAAAATTCGGGAAAAGTGCCGCTTTCATATTATCCTCCTATAAATTCCGGAACGCATCGTCAACAAGACTGCGGAAATCATATATCTTTGTTTCGGAAACGCATTTTTTCAGTTCTGCAAGATACTCTATATTTCCACTTCCTCCGCGTACCGGCGAATACGTATATCCCGTGGGAATAAGTCCACACAGCCTGAAAAAGCTGTCAAGTTCAGTAAGAACACGTATATGTGCTTTCCTGTCCCTGACAACTCCGCCCTTGCCTATATCCATTTTTCCGGCTTCAAACTGGGGCTTTATCAATACTGCTGCTGTTCCGTCCGGTTTCAGAAGTTCGATTATTTTAGGTATTATCTTAGTAAGCGATATAAAAGACACATCGGCAGAAATAACATCAACCTGTCCGCTTGTATCATCTGCCGATATGCTGCGTATATCTGTATTTTCCATGTTCACCACGCGTATATCTGACCTGAGCTTTTCCGCAAGCTGTCCATGACCCACATCAACAGCGTAAACCCGTTCTGCGCCTTGCATGAGCATATATTCAGTGAATCCACCTGTAGAAGCTCCTATGTCAAGGCATATCATGCCGGAAAATACAAGGCTGAAATATTCCGCGGCTCTTTCCAGCTTTAAAGCTCCTCTGCCGACGTATTTCTCCTTTTCAGACGATTCAAGAATATCATCTCCCGATACTTCAAAAGACGGCTTTTTTACTGGTAATCCGTTTACAGTGACAGCACCGGATTTTATCATTTCCTTTGCACGTTCACGACTTCTTGCAATTCCGCGCAGAACGAGTTCCGAATCAAGCCTTGCCATTTACAGCACCCCGATTCCGGACATATTCTGCTATTTTGCTGCTTGTAAGACCTATTTTTTCAAGTGACGATTTCACAAGTGCCTGTTTTACGAATCCCTCTGCCGCAACACGTCTGTAGCAGCCCTTATACTCATGTTCCATAAGCATACAGCCGATTTTTTCGGAAATACTGCCGCTGCTTACAGATTCCTCAAAGAATATTATGCATTTATATTTCATTATCTCGCATATAAGCTTGTCAGCTACAGGAAATATCTTCGTAAGCTTCAGCAAATCTATATCTGTTCCCTCGCCTTTCAGCTGTTTATAAGCCTTATATGCCTCGTTGAATACTCTGCCATATGATATGACAAGCGTATCAACCGGAGCTGACCGAACAAAAATGCAGTCTGTACTTATCATGCCGGCGTCAGAATCTTTCTCCTCATCTCCGCGCGGATAACGTACTGCTGCAATATGCTTTTCGCAATATATGGCTTTTTCCAGGCATATTTTCAGTTCCTCGCCGCATGACGGAGAATATATAACCGTATTCGGGATAGTAGTCAGCATAGGCACATCAAAAAGACCCTGATGAGTTTCACCGTCCTCGCCTACTATTCCGGCGCGGTCTATTCCGAGAACAACATGGAGTCCGCCGATTGCTATATCATGTAAAAGCTGGTCATATGCGCGCTGCAAAAATGTAGAATATACGGCAAAAACCGGTATCTTTCCCATAGATGCAAGTCCGCCGGCAAATGTTACTGCGTGCTGCTCTGCGATTCCGACATCATAGAAGCGTTCAGGAAACGCTTTCCCGAAATACTGCAAACCTGTTCCGTACTTCATCGCCGCTGTTATAGCGCATATTCTGTTGTCACATTCGCCGATATTCACAAGTTCCCTGCCGAAAATTGCAGAATAGCTGTCACCGGAGGAAACATCAGGATTTTTTGTTGCTGCGTCAAATCGTGATAATCCATGATATTCCCCTGGATTCTGTTCAGCCGGAAGATAACCCTTGCCCTTGACCGTCTTGACGTGTATGAAAAC
>CAMWRC010000207.1 GCA_947176565.1 uncultured Ruminococcus sp. | reverse complement strand
CAATAATACTACAGTCGCCTACATCAATATCAATTTTGATTTTTTCAATATTTTTTGTATCAACTGTCTGAGTTTCGTTGTTTTTCTTGATAAAATCAAGGCTCATATTACCATGAATATTACATGAATTAAGAGAAATAATTGCAATAACTGAACAGAAAGCTAAGAATTTTTTCATAAAAACCCTCTTTCTGCAAGAAATGCCATATCAATCACACTATCCGACTTTACAGGATTCATAAGTTTTTCAACGTATTTGCCAATTATGTCGTTTTCAAGATTCACAATATCTCCGGATTTCTTTGATGACAGAATAGTTTTCCCCGAAGTATGCGGAATTACCGAAACGCTGAAGCTCTCCCTGCTCATTTTTGCAACGGTCAGACTTATGCCGTCAATGGCAACCGAGCCTTTTTCCACAATATACCGCATAATACCGGCATCTGCTTTTATCGTGTACCATACAGCAATACCATCATTTTTTATATTGATTATATTTCCTGTTCCGTCAATATGCCCTGAAACAATATGACCTCCGAATCGTCCGCCGGCAGACATAGCACGTTCAAGATTAACAGGACTTCCTGTTCTGAGAGTTCCCAAAGATGAACGGTTCAAGGTTTCGTTCATGACATCAGCCTGAAATATTTTTCCGTCAAATGCTGTCACTGTCAGGCATACTCCGTTTACCGCGATACTATCGCCCAGATGAACATCGGACAGAATTTTATCCGCATGAATGCGTATAAAGGAATTATTTCCGTTCCGTCTGACTTCCTTTACAGTTCCGACTTCCTCGATGATTCCTGTGAACATTTTTCACCCTGCTTTCTGTATTTCACATTGCTTTCCATGAGAATATCCTCGCCGATACGACTGATTTTCATATCAGTAAGCATAAAAGCATCAGACGGAACAGAAACTCCCATACCGGAAACCGGGGATTTTGCGCCGCTTCCGCCAAAAATTTTCGGAGCGATATAAGCCTGTACTTTATTTACAAGTCCTGCATTCAACATTGACCAGTTAAGCTCTCCTCCGCCCTCTAAAAGAATACTGTCGATTTTCATACTGCCGATTTTTTCCGCCAGAATATTCAGATTTATATGACCGTCCTTTTCAGGAATATTCAGAACCGTACAGCCCATATTTTCAAGCAGTAACATTTTTTCTGTATTCTCAGAACATGAAGCGATAATCGTCGGGATTTCTCCGGAAGTCCGAACTATATTGCAGTCATCGGGAATACGCAGATGTGTATCACATATGATTCTTACCGGATTACGTCCGTTTTCAAGTCTGCACGTGAGCGTAGGATTATCCGCAAGAACCGTTCCAATTCCGACCATGATTGCGGAATGCCGCAGACGTTCCTGCTGAACGTTCATGCGTGCCTGTTCGCCGGTAATCCATTTTGATTCACCGGTATAACAGGCGATTTTTCCGTCCATAGTCATAGCATATTTCATGGTGACGAACGGCATACCGGTAGTTATATAATGAAAGAAAATTTCATTGAGTGCATCACATTCATTTTTCAGGATTCCCTCTGTGACTTCAATTCCGTGTTCGCGGAGAATTTTTGTTCCATTACCTGAAACAAGCGGATTCGGGTCAGATGAACCGATAAATACGCGTTTTATTCCGTGATTAATTATAGCTTCCGTGCATGGCGGAGTTTTTCCGTAATGACAACATGGTTCAAGCGTGACATACATATCGGCACCGGAACAATCAATTCCAAGTCCGTCACAGTATACGAACGCTTCACGCTCCGCATGGAGTCCGCCGCATTTTTTGTGATAGCCTTTTCCAATTATTGCGCCGTTTTTCACGATTACCGCTCCTACCATAGGATTCGGCGACGTAAATCCGACAGCTTTTCCGGCAAGCTCCAAAGCTGTTTTCATGTATTCCTCATGAGTCACAGCACACACCTCTCTATACAAAAAAATCCCCGGAAAACCGGGGTAATACAATTCTGCCGCAAGGCTGAATATCCTCTCTCGTCCGGACTATAACCGTCGGCTCCGGAATCTCACCGAATCAACCCAAAGGCTCGCAGGCTTTCACTGCCGGTAGGGAATCTCACCCTGCCCCGAAGATTATAGATATATTATACCATATCGGCATGGTTGTGTCAACAATTTTTTTGGAATTTTATTGACAGGAAAAAAAAGATATGTTATAATGTGATTGTGATATAGTTTCAAGGGGATTAAACTACATCATAAATGATTAAACAGCATCTGTACATAGATTATGCAGAAGTGCTGTGATATTTAGGAGGAATATACTATGTATTGTAGAAATTGCGGAAGCACTGTTGATACCGGCTCTCCGGTATGTACCAACTGTGCAGTTCCGGTCGGACAGGGTACAAGATACTGCCCAAACTGCGGAGCTGAAACACTGGCAGACTCAAACGCCTGCATGCAGTGCGGATTTGTACTTAATGCAAACGCCGTAAGACCGCCCGTTGGCGCACAGGGCGCAAAATCCAAGATAGCTGCTGGTCTCCTTGGAATCTTCCTCGGCGCATTCGGCGTACATAACTTCTATCTTGGCTACAATCAGAAAGCTGTGGCTCAGCTTGTTGCAACTATAATCGGAATTGTACTTTCGTGTATCGGTATCGGCGCGCTGATTGTTTTCGCAATCGAAGTATGGGGAATTGTTGAGGGTATTTTCATTCTTACCGGAAAAATAAATACCGATGCTAGCGGAAATCCTCTTATTGATTAGCTTTATCAAAGAATATCCGCAGACTGACAAAATGCCCCCTGTTCAAATACAGAGGGCATTTTCAAAATGACAGCATACATTAGAATAAATGTTTATATTTATGTAAATATGTTCTATCTCATTTCGTATTCCTCGTCATCATAGTCATACATATCTGCTTCTTCCATGCGATGACTGAAAATACCAGCTATTTCCTCATATTCAACATCATCTTCGATAGAAGCAAGAATCTCCTCGCCGTCCTCGTAGACAACCTTAAGTATGACAAGCTCACAGTCAGCATTCAGGTAGTCGTCGTCCTCTATGGCAGGAATCATCGCATAATACTGTTCGCCGTCAACTTCAACGGCATCAATAAGCTCAAAATTTTTCTTGTTTCCGTTGCCGTCGATAAGTTCAAAA
>CAMWRC010000206.1 GCA_947176565.1 uncultured Ruminococcus sp. | reverse complement strand
TATAATATGATATAATGTTTACATATTAATTTCTATTTAATAAAATAAAAACATAGGAGTAAGGTGAAATGGAAAAAAAGGTCACACGAGGAAATTTTTCAGGACAGTTCGGATTTATTATGGCGGCTGCCGCAAGTGCTGTAGGATTGGGAAATATATGGCGTTTCCCTTATCTTGCGGCTAAAGACGGAGGAGGAATCTTCCTTCTTGTATACATTATACTTGCACTAACATTCGGATTTACACTGCTGACAACAGAAATAGCTATAGGCAGAAATACTGGACAGAGTGCACTTACTGCATACAAAGCAGTTCACCCGAAATGGGGCGGTATAGGAATACTTGCCTGTCTTGTTCCTATAATAATTCTCCCGTATTATTGTTCAATTGGCGGCTGGGTGCTTAAATATCTTTCGCTGTACGTCACAATGTCAGGCTCAGATGCCGCGGCAGATGGATTTTTCGGAAATTATATTTCACAAAATGTAGAGCCTATAGTCTGGATGTTCATTTATTTTGCTATTACGGCTTTCATAGTTTTCTGCGGTGTTGAAAAGGGAATCGAGAAATTCAGCAAGATACTTATGCCTATATTGGTATTTCTTGTTATCGGTATTTCAATATATTCACTTACAATAAAGCATACAGACGAAAATGGTATAACAAGAACAGGACTTCAGGGATTGAAAGTTTATTTCATTCCGGATATTTCAGATATGAAAATCAAGGATTATTTTGTTGTTGTTATGGACGCAATGGGACAGCTTTTCTTCTCGATAAGTGTTGCAATGGGTATCATGGTAGCATACGGTTCTTATGCAAAGAAAGAAACAAATCTTATGGAATCTGTAAACAGAATCGAGCTTTTTGATACAATGATTGCTATAATAGCAGGTATGATGATAGTTCCTGCTGTATTTACTTTCAGCGGACGTGAGGGAATGGCAGGCGGTCCGGGACTTGTTTTCGTATCGCTTCCAAAGGTTTTCAATGCAATGGGATTTGCAGGAAAATTTATCGGACTCTTCTTTTTCATAGTTCTTTCCTTTGCAGCGGTAACCTCATCTGTTTCGGTTATGGAGGCTATTGTTTCAAGTATGATGGATAAGTTTAAGTTCAGCAGAAAGAAAAGTTCAATTATCGTTGCAGTATATTCACTTATTGCAGCAGTTATCGTTTGTATGGGATATAATGTGCTTTATTTTGAAATAACGCTTCCGAACGGTTCAACAGCGCAGATACTTGATATTTTCGATTACATAAGCAATTATATTATGATGCCCCTTGTTGCTTTCCTTACAAGTATACTCATCGGCTGGGTAGTCAAGCCAAAATTTGTAATTGATGAAGTAACACAGGGAAAATATAAGTTCAGCAGAAAGACTTTGTATATCGTAATGATAAAGTTCATCGCTCCGGTTATGCTTCTTATTCTGCTTCTCCAGTCTATTGGAATCATCAATATATAGTAATCGGCGTGAAATTTATCTGCGCAGATGTTGCAATTTCACGCATAGTATGTTATAATAAGACTATATGTTTATGAAGGAGTGTAGTATATGGTTGGTTTTGAAAATCATATCGGCAGAATATCTTTATCCGAAAATTTCATAACTGAACTTGTCCGCCATGCTGTCTGTGACTGCTTCGGAGTTGCTGATGTTTGCAGTGTGAATACTTTCCGCAGTGCTGTTTCATCTCTCACCCGCGGGAAATTGTTTAAACGCAAAGGCGTTGCTGTTCATGCTGATAAAAACGGCGGAATTACTATCAATCTGCATATAAAAGTCACTTACGGCACTAATATCTCTGCTGCTGTTGAAAGCATTACCCATAAAGTAATCTTCACATTAGAGGAAACTGCCGATATTAAAGTAAACGCTGTCAATGTCTATGTTGACGAAATGAATAATTAAAGCGTGTAAGCACGTTCCGAATCAGGAGGTATTTTTTTGATAAATGGTGCTTTATTCAGAGATGCTGTTATTTCTGCTGCAATTACTATAAATAATAAAAAAAGAATTGTGGACGAACTTAATGTATATCCAGTTCCCGACGGTGATACAGGTACTAATATGTCCATGACTATCGGAAATGCTGTAGATGTTCTTGAACGTATGCCCGATAATATTTCGGTTTCCGAAGTCGCTAAAGTTACTGCTGATGCCCTGCTGCGCGGTGCAAGAGGAAATTCCGGAGTTATACTTTCACTTCTTTTCCGTGGAATTTCAAAGGGTCTTGCCGGAAAATCAGAAGCCGGCTGTCAGGATTTTGCATCTGCTCTTTCTCTTGGCGTTGATGCAGCATATAAGGCAGTCATGAAACCAGTAGAAGGTACTATACTGACTGTTTCGCGGGCTGCTGCCGAAAAGGCTGCCGAATCTGCATTATCTACAAGCAGTGATGTTCTTTTCTGGGAGGATATATGTTCGGAATCCGAAAATGTACTCGCAAAAACTACTGATATGCTCCCGCAGCTGAAAAAAGCCGGCGTTGTCGATGCCGGCGGTATGGGATTTTCAATTATTATCCGCGCTATGAGCGATGTTTTCGCCGGCGGAAGTATTGCCGAACCTGTTGTTGAAAAATCAGCCGAAAACAACAGTGATTCTTTTAAAACTGCTGTAAGTCAGTATGATGATGATATTACTTATACATACTGCACTGAATTTATGCTCCGGAAGCGTGACGGCTGTCCTGATTCGTTTATGCTCCGCGCTTATCTTGAAACTATCGGCGATTGTGTTGTACTGGTGGACGATGATAAAATAATAAAGGTTCACGTTCATACCGATAATCCGGGAAACGCTCTGCAAAAAGCTCTTGAATTTGGCGACTTTCTCAACGACCCGCGTCCGAAAATTGAAAATATGCGTATTCAGCATGAAAATAAAGTCCGTGAAGCTCAGGAAAAACAGGCTGGATTTACTCCTGCTGAACCCGAAAAGGATTTTGGATTTGTTGCCGTTGCTGCCGGTCATGGTCTTGTTTCGCTTTTCACTGACCTCGGCGCAGATGTCGTCGTCAGAGGCGGTCAGACTATGAATCCGTCTACAGATGATATTCTTCGCGCAATACTTTCAACTACGGCACATAATATATTCGTTCTTACAAATAATATAAATATAATCATGGCTGCGGAACAGGCTGTAA
>CAMWRC010000205.1 GCA_947176565.1 uncultured Ruminococcus sp. | reverse complement strand
GCTATATCCTTATGCTCAATACGCAGGTCATAGTGTGTGAAGTTCCAGAACGCACGGATTCCCAGATCTATCAGTCTGTCAATTTCGCGTGCCGCTTCCTCTTTTGGTATACAAAGTATAGCTCCGTCCGGATGATTTTCCTGACAGAATTTTTCAAGCTCCGCTATATCCGAAACAGTAATATCGCCTATTTTATTTCCTATTATTTCAGGACTGGAGTCAAACACGCCTACAAGAGCGAATCCCTTGCTGTTAAAATCAATATGGGACGCAATTGCCCTTCCTAAATTTCCTGCTCCGAGAAGTATCATAGGGGTTATATCGTCCAGACCAAGTATTCTGCCGATTTCATTTTTCAAATCGTTCACGTTGTAGCCGTAACCCTGCTGTCCAAATTCACCGAAACAGTTGAAGTCCTGACGTATCTGTGAAGCTGTAAGACCCATTTTTTCAGCAAGTTCTCTCGATGATATACGGACATATCCACTGCTTTCAAGTTCGCCGAGAAAACGGTAATATCTCGGCAGACGCCGGATAACAGAGTTTGATATTGAATCTTTTGGCATTTTCTTGTCCTTCCATTCATGAAAAAGTCATATTTTCCATTCTGCCGGAAAAACCAGCAGACGGAAAAAAGTGAAAATTTCAGTTACATAAGTTTATCCAGATTCAATTTGATTTCCTCAAGGAAAGTCTTTGAATCAACCTTTCTCTTGTTCTCCAGTTTTGAGATAAGATAGAGATCTCCGGTCATTACGCCGTTTTCGATAGTCCGAACTGTAGCCTTTTCAAGCTTATCAGCAAATTCACACAGTTCCGGAGTATTATCAAGTTCGCCTCTCTTGCGGAGAGCTCCGCTCCATGCAAAAATAGTCGCAACGGAATTTGTAGAGGTTTCCTCGCCTTTGAGATATTTGTAATAATGACGCTGTACAGTACCGTGAGCGGCTTCGTACTCATATATTCCGTCCGGAGAAACAAGTACAGAAGTCATCATTGCAAGCGAACCGTATGCAGTGGAAACCATATCCGACATAACATCCCCGTCATAGTTCTTGCAAGCCCAGATATAGCCGCCGTTTGAACGGATTACTCTTGCTACTGCATCATCAATAAGCGTGTAGAAATATTCAATTCCTGCCGCCTCATACTTTTCCTTGTACTCATTTTCATAGATTTCGGCAAAAATATCCTTGAATCTGTGGTCGTACTTCTTGGAAATAGTATCCTTTGTGGCAAACCATACGTCCTGTTTCAGGTCAAGACCGTAGTTAAGGCAAGCTCTTGCAAATCCTGCGATTGAATCATCAAGATTGTGAAGTCCCTGAATAATTCCGTCTGATTTTGTAAAATCGTGAATAAGTTCACGTGTTTCATTTCCGTTTTCATCAGTAACTACAAGTTCTGCCTTACAACCCTTTTCAACACGCATTTCAGTATTTTTGTATACGTCTCCGTAAGCGTGACGTGCAATAGTGATAGGCTTTGTCCATGTAGGAATATACGGCTCGATTCCCTTTACGATAATCGGAGTTCTGAAAACAGTTCCGTCAAGAGCAGCTCTGATAGTTCCGTTAGGTGATTTCCACATCTGAGTAAGATTATATTCCGGCATACGAGCGGCATTAGGAGTAATTGTGGCACACTTTACAGCAACGCCGTATTTCTTTGTAGCTTCTGCGGAATCCATAGTAACCTTATCTTTTGTTTCCTCACGGTGCTGGAGTCCGAGGTCATAATATTCCGTATTAAGCTCAACATATGGTTCAAGAAGAATTTCCTTTATCCATTTCCAAAGGATTCGGGTCATTTCGTCGCCGTCCATTTCAACAAGCGGCGTTTTCATAATAATTTTAGCCATTAATTTTTACCTCTTTATTTATTTCTGACAAACATCAGATTATTTTTATTTTTTCAGTCTCTTAATTCAGAAAATATAATAAATCCGCCGGATACGAGAATCCAGAGACCAGTTACACAGCAAAGTGAAAAACCAATAAGACTTAATTCTGACTGATTGTAAAAGGCTTTGTTTTTCTTTTTCAGGAGATGAAAAAATCCATAGAATACTGCTGAAATTCCAGAAAAAATTCCGATAATTTTCAGCACATCAATAATATCATCAAAAGAATTATTTTTCAGAAAATCGCTGATTTGCATGATACAGTTCATAGCTATAATCACAAAAAGCAGTATTATCACGATAATGAATACAGCAGAAACAATAGTTCTTTGTATCTGTACCTTTCGCATCTGTTTTACAAGCTTTGAAACATCTTCTTTTATGACTGTATCAATTATTTTGTCATTGTCTACGAGTTCATTCTTATTCATAAAGTCCCCTGTCCCGCCCTTTTTTATAGCCGATACGTGGTAATAATTTATAATATACTCATGTTTCCGTAAAAACAATTCTGCTACACTATACACCTGTACACATTACAGCGGAAATAACATTAAAAAGAATTCCAGTACCTTGCTGGACCTAATGAAATATCTGCCTCAAGTAGCTGATATATTTTGTATCCGCTCTATAAAAAACACACCGAATAAGAATTATTTTTCGATTAGGTCAACAGTCCAGTTGATACGCTGAATATTCATATCAAGTTCACGGAGATTCTTTGACATAGCGTCAATTTTTTTCTGTAATTCCGCAACATCAACAGTACTTAAAATTTTAATTTCCTTATTTGAATAGCGGTTTACAAGTGAACTTGCATTTGTGAGGAAACTTTTCAGAACTGATATTTTTTTCTGCAAAACGTCCTTTTCCGCAATCATATCAGTAAGAGAAACGCCGTTTTCAATCGTCACACAGTTAGTGTAATTGATGTTTTTAATCAGCCTTGCCATTTCATCGGAAACATTGTTGAGTTCCTCAATGAGCGTGTAAGGATTTTCAACAGGTTTTTCGCCCTCCTGAACTTTGGAATTATCATTCAGTCTGCCGTGAATATTATTTATTTTCGTTTTCATTTCCGCACGAATTAAAAGAGCTTCTGCAAGTTTCATTAAATCACTCCTTTTACGGTATAGCAAAAACAACTTCAACGCTGTCCGGAACGTATTTATTGATAATTTTCTCGAACATCGGGAAAACAGTCTCACGCCTGTTTCCGAACACACCGCACCCGAAAGCACCAAGTATTAAAATATCAGTCTTTTTTTCAAGTGCGAGCATGATAATTTTTTTGATTCTTGTATACATTATATTAT
>CAMWRC010000204.1 GCA_947176565.1 uncultured Ruminococcus sp. | reverse complement strand
GCGGCAGTTCAAGAAAGTTACCGGCGTTACTCCGACGGGTTACAGAAAGAAGAAATGATATATGATAATACGTGAAATAAATTAAAATGATTATGAGGGATTAATGAAATTATATATGCAGCTTCATGATAATCCTATGCCAGATAAAACTGTTGAGATAACAGAATTATGGAATAGAATTGTTGATGACAAAAATCATCATATTATTATAGCAGAGAAGAACGGCAAAATAGTTTCGTCCTGCGTATGCGTGATTATTCCCAATCTTACTCATAATCAGCAGTCATACGCATTTATAGAAAACGTCATTACAGATAAAGATTATAGAAAAAGAGGTCTTGCGACAAAATGCCTGAATTATGCGAAAGATATTGCATTGAAAGAAAATTGCTATAAACTGATGC
Organism: uncultured Ruminococcus sp.; assembly: GCA_947176565.1. Lineage (GTDB taxonomy): Bacteria > Bacillota > Clostridia > Oscillospirales > Ruminococcaceae > Ruminococcus. The sequence goes on along the minus strand of CAMWRC010000204.1, from coordinate 2,823 downwards.
TGCTTACAGGCTCAAAAGAGGAAAGTACGCTGAATTTTTACAGAAAATCAGGGTACAACAGTGAAGATAAGACCGCATTTATTCAGTGGATATGATTTGAGGTGAAAAAGATGATATTATACCGTCCTGTCGGCGAAAAAGAATGGATACTCATTGAAAAAAGCGGTTACAGTAAATTTCCGCCGAGATTTTCTGAACAGCCGATTTTTTATCCCATACTGAACAGAAAATATGCAGAAGAAATTGCTGAAAAATGGAATACGAGAGATAAAATTTCAGGATATAAGGGATATGTTACCGAATTTGAAATTGATGATGATTATATCAGCAGATATGAAGTGCAGATTGTCGGAGCATCATATCATCAGGAATTATGGATACCTGCTGAAGAACTTGCGGAGTTCAACAGTCATATTACCGGAAAAATAAAATTAATTATTGAATTTCCTATTGACAAACATGAAATCATGTAGTATAATATAATCATACCTTATCAAGAGCGGTGGAGGAAACAGGTCCTGAGAAGCCCGGCAACCTGAGTAATCAAGGTGCTAAATCCTGCGGTATTATTTCCGGAAGATGAGGATTTTAAAAAAATCTAAGCACTCTGGACAGGAGTGCTTTTTTTATGGAGGTCAAAAAAATGAAAAAAGTTTTCTTTACTTCTGAATCGGTTACAGAGGGACACCCCGATAAAATCTGCGACCAGATTTCAGATGCTGTACTTGATGCAATGCTGGAGCAGGACGAAAATTCACGCGTTGCCTGCGAAACAGTTGTTACTACTGGTATGATTATGTGTATGGGAGAAATTTCCACAAAAGCTGATGTGGATATTCCTAAGATTGCACGTAAAGTAGTTGCTGATATAGGATATGACCGTGCAAAATATGGATTCGATGCTCATACCTGTGCTGTACTTACTTCAATTGATGAGCAGTCCCCTGATATTGCAATGGGCGTTAATGAAGCCTTTGAATACCGTGAGCAGAACGACGAAAGCGACGGACTTTCAAACGGTGCAGGTGACCAGGGAATCATGTTCGGATATGCCTGCAATGAAACTCCGGAACTTATGCCGCTTCCGATTTCACTTGCTCATAAACTCGCCGTAAAGCTTACCGAAGTCCGTAAAAACGGTACGCTCCGCTATCTCCGTCCGGACGGAAAATCACAGGTAACTGTTGAGTATCACGATGATAAGCCGGTACGTGTAGATGCAGTTGTTGTATCGTCACAGCATTCGGCAGATGTTTCACTTGAACAGCTTAGGCGTGATATTGAAGAATATGTTATACACGAAGTTATTCCGGCTGAACTTATGGACGAAAATACAAAGTTATATATAAATCCTACAGGACGTTTCGTAGTCGGAGGACCGCAGGGCGACAGCGGACTTACAGGACGCAAGATAATCGTTGATACATATGGCGGATATTCACGCCACGGCGGGGGAGCTTTCAGCGGAAAAGACCCGACAAAGGTTGACCGTTCAGCAGCATATGCGGCAAGATATATCGCTAAAAATATCGTTGCGGCAGGTCTTGCGGATAAGTGCGAGATACAGCTTTCATATGCTATCGGAGTTGCAAAGCCGGTATCGGTTCTTGTTGATACGTTCGGCACAGGAAAGGCTGATGAAAATATTATTTCCGCAGCAGTTTCGGAGGTGTTCGACCTCAGACCGTCAGCTATAATCAATATGCTTGAACTCAGAAAACCGCAGTACAGGCAGCTTGCGGCATACGGACATATGGGACGTGAGGATTTAGGCGTAGCATGGGAGAAAACAGACAGAGCAGAGATTCTTAAAACAGCGATAAAAAAATATGAGTGATAAAACCGGAAAACATAGAAATCAACTGTTAAGTGCAGATGAACGGGCGGATTACATTGTTTCGCAGCTCAGCACGGAGGAAGCAGCAGGACAGCTTAGATATGATGCTCCTGCTGTGGAATCGCTGGGAATACCTGCGTATAACTGGTGGAATGAGGGACTTCACGGTCTGGCACGTGCTGGAACTGCAACGATGTTTCCGCAGGCAATCGGGCTTGCGGCAATGTTTGATGAAGAATTAATCAGAAAAGCTGCTGAAATAATATCCGATGAAGCAAGGGCGAAATATAATGATTATTCATCTCACGGAGACAGAGGAATTTTTAAAGGTCTCACGCTATGGTCTCCGAATGTGAACATATTCCGCGACCCGCGCTGGGGCAGGGGGCAGGAGACATACGGGGAAGATCCGTTCCTGACTGCACGTCTTGGAACTGCCTTTACAAAGGGACTTCAGGGAAACGGAAAAGTCCTGAAAACAGCTGCCTGTGCAAAGCATTTAGCGGCACACAGCGGACCAGAAGAACTCCGCCATGAGTTCAATGCAGAAGTTTCGGCGAAGGATTTGAACGAAACATATCTTCCGGCTTTTGAAGCTCTGGTAAAGGAAGCCGGTGTGGAATCCGTTATGGGCGCGTATAACATGGTCGGAGGAGAACCGTCATGCGCTAACAGTATGCTAATGGGCAAGTTGAAAGAATGGGAATTCGATGGCTATTTTGTTTCCGACTGCTGGGCAATACGTGATTTTCACATGAGCCACAAAGTGACAAAAACTGCTCCAGAATCAGCAGCTATGGCTTTGAAAGCCGGCTGCGACCTGAACTGCGGAAGCACGTATCTGAATCTGCTTATTGCTCTTGACGAGGAACTTATAACAGAAGATGACATTCGTAAATCATGCCGGAATCTTATGAGAACCCGTGTGAGGCTCGGAATGTTTGACGAATCCACGGAATATGACGGATTGAACAGCAGTATAATAT
>CAMWRC010000203.1 GCA_947176565.1 uncultured Ruminococcus sp. | reverse complement strand
TATCAGTACAGACTACGAAAAAATCCATAGGATTTTCGCGGAAAGTTTTATAATCAAACAAATCCAGCTTATCCGGAATAGTGTGATAGCAAAATTCCGCGCCGAACATATTGCCGGTAAAAATAAGAGACCATATGCTGCAATAGTGTTTATCGCGGCAGAACCGCAGATTATAGCGGATAACTCTGCCGTTCTGACCTGATTTGCAATTGCAGCCGAAGCAAGCACCTGCGGAAACTCCTGTTGCGCCGTCGAAAGTGATTTCGTTCTCCATAAGAACGTCTAAAACGCCGGCGGTAAAGAGTCCGCGCATAGCACCGCCTTCTAATACAAGACCTGTTTTCATAATTTAAATAAATCCTCTTTACATGGAATACACCGCCCGTTTTTCCGGGCGATGTATTGTTATTATTATTTGTGCCAGTAAGTATGCATTCCGGACATATAGACCTTTGCACCGTTCGGTACTTGCGTAAGGCAGTTAAATACATTAAAATAATCCCCTGCACCGCCGCTTATAGCCATTGCGCCTAAAGTACCGAAAAAAATCATGTCGGGAAAAATCAGAAATATAATAAACGGAATAAAACCGAAAACTATATTCGGCAAAAGGCACATGAATATAAACTGGGCTTTGCTCATATCTTCAGTACCGACAACAAACAGCATACCTTGTTTTAGATTCTGATACATTAAAACGTCACTTTTAAAGCAGATGGCGTGCAGTAACTCATGAGGAACTAATGTGATAAAAAAACAAATCATTCCGCATTCGCCGGCGAGACTGAAAATTTCCTTTTCTGATACGACAGAAGCTATAAACAGAAATAAAATTATTATTATGCCCGCCAAAATATTCATAACAATGGCGAATTTTTTCATATTTTCAGGTTCCCTGAATTTCACTGAATTTTCAGTATGTTCACGCTGAGGCAGTGAATTTTCATCGCCGTTGTATTTTCCGGCATAGTGGAATTTCATCTGATATACCTCCTTATTATTCAGATATTCTTCTTGCCTCGATATAGAAACGCTTATCATCGGCATGACCCATAGAGAACGTTTTCCGCGGAAGTGCACCATCGCTGATAACAGTCGGGAAAAGCTGTGATTTATCCATATCGGGCAGAATAAATGCAATTCCGTTATGTTTTTCTGCAAGAGATTTAACATTTTCTATTCCGTGGATATAATCGATTTTACCGCCGTTTTCGGAAAGATATTTGTCAAGATAATTCTGTAATGAGCCGACAGAGAGATTTGAACTTGTATTGTGAATATAAAGTTTGTCAGATTTTCCGGAATGTACGATTTCAACCCATTGTTCAGCGGATTCATGGGAAAGTGCAAGACTTTCAGTCAGACCTGAAACAAGCTTATCGCAGTCAACATCATACACAAGGCGGTATATAGCCTCGAATTTAAGAGCATCGCTGTGGAGATTGACGATTTCCGCAAGAGCATAACGTGCAGGGTGATTTGAGAAATCCATATCAGGATTTTCTTTTTTCAGATTTTCATAATATGTCTTTGCCGTAGCAAGGGAATGATTTCCGTCACCCATAGCATAGAGAAGTACGGGTGAATCAGTAATACCATATCTGTTGTTGAATGCATCAGGTTCAGAAAGTGCGGAAAGAGCCTTGTCAATGCGTTCCTGCGATTGTTTATCCATAAGATAGCCGGAAATACTTCCGCCGTTTTCCATAAGCTTTGTATCGTAGAGTTTTTCAAGTCCGGAACAGTCAACGGATTCGATAACTGTATTATTAGGGTCGTCGATGAGTATCATTATGTGCGGAAGTTCAAGCGGTGCGCCCTGACGCACTTTGATTCTCGGAGGAATACGCTCGATTACAGTTGCTTCTGTAGCGCGTACCTGAGAAGTACTGCCCTTTGAGAAATCATATTCTTCCAAATCTATAGCACCTATGATTCCCTTGCGGACGATTCCGTTGCTCTGTACACGTTCAACATAAATTATAGCGTCTTTGTATTCTGTGAAAACTCCGTCATTCAGATATTTTTCCATTGTCCGGCTGATATTTGCGATACGTTCCGGAACATCATCATTTTCGAGGTAAAGTTCGGGAAGTATCAGATTGAGTGATGACGGTGAATTTCCGGCATTTTCGCGTACTCTTTCCCAGTATTCAGGCTCACCGGTGTACTGGTCGCAGGCAATAACCGCCCATTTTTCCATATCGATGCTGTTGTTCGGGATAAGAATATCCGCATTTCTGAAAGCTGTTGTGTTCATATTTTTACTCCTTTTTATTTTTTATTATTTCACTGATTGCATGAAGATTTTAAGCTGCTGGTTTAATTCCGCAACCGGAAGTCCGACGACATTGAAGAAGTCGCCGTTTATATTCTGTATAAGAAGTGCGCCTTTTCCCTGAATACCGTATCCTCCGGCTTTATCGAAAGGTTCTCCGGTAGAGATATACCATTCAACATCATCATTTGACAATTCCCTGAAAGTGACGGAAGTATTGTTCGAAAATATTAGCTTTTTTCCGAATCCGGTTATACAGCATGATGTAGTAACCGTGTGGATTTTTCCTGAAAGCATAGACAGGAATATTCTGCATTCTTCTGCATTGCGGGGTTTACCTAAAATCTGTTTGTTGATTTTGACTACGGTATCACAGCCGATAACAACGGAATCCGGATACAGTTCAGCGGCTTTATCAGCTTTGAGTTCGGCTAAATATGCAGATACTTCACAGGTGCAGTTATCGGGAATAGTTTCATCAACATCAGTTGAAACGGCTGTAAATTTGTCGGTAATAAGATTCATAAGTTCGCGTCTTCTCGGAGAAGCGGAAGCAAGTATTATATTCATTGTTATCACTCCGGTTCATATACTGAGTATATTTTATCATATTTGTGGATAACTGTCAAGAAAAATCCTCTGTGATTTACACCATAGAGGATTTTTTATATTCTTGAATTATTTACTAATCAGCATTTTTCTGAGAAGGACAAAATCGAAAGTATCAACTTTTCCATCATTGTTTATATCTGCGGAGCTGAACTGTTCCGAACTGAGCTTATCACGTCCTAAAATATAATACTCGAGAGAAACAAGGTCAGCTACTGCGATTTTACCGTCTCCGTCAATATCGCCCTTTATTTTCTGAGTCTGAGCAGAAGCGGTTGTAGTAACAGCGGGTTTTGCAGTAGTTGTTGTGGGCTTCTGAGTTGTAGTTGTAGCTTGTTATGATGTTGTTGTTGATAGATGAGGAGTTGTAGTAGAGGGTTT
>CAMWRC010000202.1 GCA_947176565.1 uncultured Ruminococcus sp. | reverse complement strand
GAGGACCTCTCGCACGTCAGGCTAATATCCATATGTACAACAACGTATTTGACGGACAGTCAAGCTACTGTGCAAGCGTAAGGGCTAACTCATATATCTTCTCAGAGTACAATGCTTATGTCAACGAATGTAAAGACCCTGTACTTGACGCTGGCTCAGGCGGTGTATTCAAGAGCTACAACGATGCACGTATAAGCCTTAAGAAGAACGCTAAATATCAGGGCGTGGACGTTTCAAGCAGAAGCGAAAAGGTAGCTAACAACAACAAATATTCTGATTTTGATACAAATTCTTCACTCTCATATATTCCATCAGGTAAATACAGCCTTACTGAAAAGACAGGTGAAGCTCTTTACACAGCACTTGCAGCACAGTTTGAGACAGACGGCGGCTGTATGGACAACATGAAGATTACAACTGATGCTCCTGTAGTTGAACCGACAAATCCGGAAACTCCTGACGTATCTGTAACACTGGCAGGTGACGTAAACTGCGACAATGAAGTTTCTGTTGCAGATGCTACACTTCTCCTCCAGTACATCGGAAACGGTGACAAGTATAAACTTTCAGAGCAGGGCAAGGCAAATGCTGACGTTGACGGCGAATCCGGTATATCTGCGGTAGATGCGCTGACAATCCAGATGTATGATGCCGGTGTAGTAAAGAAACTTCCTGTTACAAAGTAAGATAACCTCTTAATATAATGATATAACGAAAAAAGCCCCGCTTCGGCGGGACTCTTTTCGTTTTCTTTTTTTATTTTTAAAATAAAGGAGCTACAAATTTAAGAATCTGTCCTGAGATTTTATAGAAAAGCTTCTCATTTTTTATCGTTTCAGGAGTTACTTCACGGCATTTTTTCAGCGTATCCTGAAAATCACATTCAATCTCCCGAATACAGCCGGTTCGATACATATATGCAGCACATTCAAAATGATGATAAAGACTGCGGTAATCAAGATTTATAGTGCCTACAACTGCTTTTTCATCATCGCATACAAACACTTTTGAATGTACAAATCCGGGAGTATATTCGTAGATTTTCACACCGGCTTTTATCAGTGATTTGTAATGCGTCTTTGCAAGCGCAAATGCAGCTTTTTTATCCGGAATCCCCGGAAGAATTATTTTGACATCTATTCCCCTCTCCGCCGCAAATTTAAGCGAATTTTCAAGCTCTCCATCAATAATCAGATACGGAGTCATAATATGAACATAGCTTGTCGCACGGTTAAGAATATCCATGTAAACATTTTCGCCGACTTTGTAGCCGTCAAGCGGACAATCTGAATATGGCATAATATATCCGTTTTCAGAGAATTTTTCCCCCTGCGGAACAATCCATTTATCAAATTCAGGATTTTTCTCATCAATGCTCCACATTTGCAGGAACATCAGTGTAAAGCTTCTAACAGCTTCGCCTTTTATCATTACAGCAGTATCTTTCCAATGTCCGAAACGTTCACGCTTGTTTATATACTCGTCGGCAAGATTGATTCCGCCGGTAAATGCTGTCTTTCCGTCAATTACAAGTATTTTCCTGTGGTCGCGGTAATTGTAATACGTCGAAAGAAACGGCATTATAGGCGCAAATGCCTTGCATTTTATTCCAATTTTCGCCATTCGTTCCGGATAATCATGGGTGAGCGTTGACATCTCGCACATTCCGTCGTACATCACGCGGACTTCAACGCCCTCTGATGCTTTTCTTTTCAGTATTTCAAGAATCTTTCCCCACATATATCCCTCTGCAATAATAAAGTATTCCATAAATATGAAATTTTCAGCTTTTTCGAGTTCTTCAAGAAGTGCAGCAAATTTTTCCTCACCGCTTGGAAAATACTGAACATCACAGCAGCTGTAAATCGGGAAACAGCCTGTCCTGTTAAGATAACGGCATAAATCGTCAGTGCCTGAACTGTTAAGCTCTTCGCGCCGGAAAACTGTCTTGTCCTGTGTGATTTTATACCTTGTCATGCGGTTGAGTTCAAAAGTTCGCTTTTTTATTGCATAGTTTCCGAAGTCTTTCTGTGTAAGAAAGAACAAAAGCGTTCCTGGAACAGGCGACAGCATAAATATCATAAGCCATGTCAATTTAGCTGTGGAATCCATTTCACAGTTAAACAGCCACGCTATCATAACAAGCGAAAACACTTCAAAAAACAGGCTGGAATACGGCAGAATATCCCTGAATATATAATACATCGAAACTATAATAAGTACCTGAAGCGCAAGCATTAATACAATTATAAAAAGACGGCTGAAAATCAATCTCAAAATACCTTTGCGCCGTTCCGGTATAAGGCGCATTATGCCGTCATCTAGAATTTTACGTCTGAACATCATATCACCCTGCTATATTTTAATTTCCGATGCTCCGGTTTTTCTCAGTGAGAATGCATAACAGCTTTTTGTTCCGAATATTTTTTCCATTTCAGAAATATATTTTTTAACCATATAGGACGGAACAAATGCCTGAACAGTTCCCGCAGAACCATTTATGCAAATCTGTGAAGCTCCGCAGCTGTTAAGAATCTGCCTGCTCATTATAAGCGCAGGGAAAAAAAGATTGTCACTGCCGGATTTCGCTAAACAGATGTCGCACATATATGCAGAATACAGACCTGATTCATTAACCAATCTAAAAAATTCGTTCAGGTTATTTCGTTTAAGTGCTGATATTTCTTTAAATCCATATTCATCAGCACCACCGAGAAAAACGCAGTTTGTCGCCTTTGCAACAGCTTCTATATAATCTGAAAATTCATTTCCGGAATAATCACAGATACGGACGGCACAAAGACTATAACCGCTTGAATAAATATCGCTTTCAATCTCCTGTACCTGCAAAGTTTCTGGATTTTCAAAATCAACCGAAACAATACCTCCTGTTTTACAGGAAATCCTGTCAGAAATATATTTGTCTCTGTCGTATCCGATAATTTCCACTGTTCGGGTAATATCAAAACATCTTCCACAGCAGAAATCAATCACTGATAAGATAAGAACCTCAAATGCCGCAGCCGGAGAAATAATATCAAATTCAGGAATATCAGCAGATACAAAAATATCAAATCCGGTAATTTCCGCGCCCTGACTTACAGCTTCTGCAATAATTCCGCGTACTGCACTGCCAATAGTTCCGCGCTCGTTCTCCTGTGATGAAATATCAGATAATTCTATTTCATTAACATCATGACCCTCTGCACATATCCGCACTACTCCATCACTGTGAAAACTTACAACAGCGATAATATCACGGTTCAGGGC
>CAMWRC010000201.1 GCA_947176565.1 uncultured Ruminococcus sp. | reverse complement strand
ATTCACTATATTATATCACACTATATGATAAATTGCAACAGTCGCGGAGATAAAATCCGGCTTACAATTACAAAAATGACTTTCAGATACTTAAAACTGCTGAAAGTCATTTATAAAAATTCCTATAGATTAATTAAAAATATCATACAGCTGCCTTATCGGAAGAATCCTTTGAACTGTCTTTATTATCGGGAATACTTACCTTTTCAATATCAGCACCGATAGCGCGGAGTTTACCCTCCATACAGTCGTATCCACGTTCGATATGGAAAATATCCTCAATTTCCGTAATACCTGCTGCGGCAAGACCGGCAATTATAAGAGCTGCACCGGCGCGCAGGTCGCAGGCTTTAACTGGTGCGCCCATAAGTTTGCCTGTACCTTCAATAAGAGCGACTTTTCCGTTGACGGTAATATCCGCGCCCATACGGCGGAGTTCATCGACGTAGCCGAAACGCTGTTCCCAGATATTTTCGGTAATAATGCTTGTACCCTCAGCAAGAGTAAGGAGAGTAGCAATCTGAGACTGCATATCCGTAGGAAATCCGGGGTGAGGCGCAGTTTTTATATTAGCTTTGACAAGAGGACCGTCAACCCATACGTGAATACTGTCATCAAACTGTTCTATATTGACGCCGATTTTTTCCATTTTCTTAGTAATGGATTCGAGATGTTTCGGTATAACATTTCTGATAACAACATCGCCCTTTGTGGCGGCTACAGCAGCCATAAAAGTTCCGGCTTCTATCTGGTCGGGAATAACAGAATAAGTTGTTCCATGAAGTTTCTGCACTCCGCGTATTTTGATGACATCAGTTCCTGCGCCCATGATATTTGCACCCATTGAGTTGAGGAAGTTTGCGAGGTCAACGATATGCGGTTCTTTTGCGGCGTTTTCGATTATTGTAAGACCTTCAGCCTTTGTAGCTGCGAGCATTGCGTTCATAGTTGCGCCTACAGTCACGACATCAAAGAATATCTGATTGCCGGTGAGTTTATCGGCGGTGAGGTCAATCATTCCCTGTGAGAGCGTATATTCTGCTCCGAGTGAACAGAAAGCTTTCAGATGCTGGTCGATTGGTCTTGCACCTAGCGGACAGCCGCCGGGCATTGAAACGCGGGCTTTTTTATACTTGCCCAGAAGTGATCCGAGGAAGTAATACGAAGCGCGCATTTTCCGTGCTGTCTCATATGGAACACAGTGACTTCTGATTCCAGTGGGGTCAATTCTGTAGGTATCATTTCCGAGGAAGGTGACATCAGCACCCATTTCACGGAGTATTCTTATACATATGTTCACATCGCTTATAGTCGGTACGTTTTCAATAACACACGGTTCGTCCGACAGAATAACAGCAGGCAGAATACCGACAGCAGCGTTTTTTGCGCCGCTGATGGTTACTTCGCCGGTAAGCCTGCGTCCACCCTTAATAACAAACTTATCCAAACTAAATTCTCTCCTTAAACTCCGGAACTCCTGTATATATTCCGGTATCTTTTGCTGCTGTCAGGTTCATTCTTCTGCATAAGCTTCTGTATCTTCGGATTCATATGAATCTTCTGCGCCGTTTTCGCCGGACGTATCATCAGAAGCAGTATCATAATCGGAAATAAACCATTTAATATCGCTTCCGTCGTATTTTTCAACGGTAACGGAATCGATGACAACATCTTCAACCGGTTTGTCATTTGTGGTGTCGGTTTCGGTTTTCTGTATTTCAAAAACAACGTCAAGACCGTCGATAACCTGACCGAATACAGTATATGAACCGTCAAGGAATGGAGTTCCGCCGGCAGTTCTATATATTTCAGCGGCATCTTCTGTGAGGGAATATCCGCTTGCTCTGAGGCTGTCAATAGACGTATCGTCATAGACTTCGCCGGTAACTATATAGAACTGGCTGCCGTTTGTAGCGGTAGAGCCGGAATTTGCATAAGCAAGCGCACCTGCTGCATGGATAAGATTGAAATATGTTCCGCCGTCGAATTTATCGCCCCATATTGATTCACCGCCTGTACCGTTGCCATTAGGGTCTCCACCCTGAATCATGAAGTTATTGATAACGCGGTGGAATGTAAGACCATCGTAATATCCTTCCTTGGCGTGTTCAACGAAGTTTTCAACGCCGGCAGGAGCGTATTCGGGGAAAAGTCTGAATTTTACTGTACCATAGTCTCTGATATTCATAACTACAATATCATCGTCTTCTGTCGGAGGCGTGAAGTTTACGGGTTCGGAATCGGCAGGATTATCCCAGCTATAGTCTGAGAGATGCCATTTCAGTTCTTCGCCGCTGTATTCGCTTACTTTCACGGATTCCATGATTATATCGGAAAGCGGCTTGTCGCTGCTGTTTGTAGCGGCATACTGGATTTTGAACACTACATCGAGACCGTCAAAAACCTGTCCGAATACTGTATAATTTCCATCAAGGAAAGGAACTCCGCCATTCTGAAGATACTGTTCTTTTTGTTTGTCTGAGAAAGAATAGCCGTATGTTTCATAGTTGACGAAAACATCGTCGGTGATATTCTGCTGACCGGTGACAATATAGAACTGGCTGCCGTTTGTAGCAGTTGAACCTGAATTTGCATACGCAACAGCTCCGGGAAGGTGTATAAGATGCGAATCAACGCCGCCGTCAAATTCGCCTCCCCATGTAGACGCTCCGCCTGTGCCGTCGCCTTTCGGGTCTCCGCCCTGAATCATGAAATCACTTATAACGCGGTGGAACGTAAGACCGTCGTAATAACCGCTTTTTGCAAGTTCGATGAAATTTTCGCAGCCGGTTGAGGCGTATTCCGGAAAGAGACGGAATTTTACAGTACCATAATCCTTGATATTCATTTCGATAATGGTATCGCCTTTTTCGGGAGCGGCATAGTTTGCAATATCGACATTTTCGGGAGTTTTATTTCCTGATTCGTCCTGCGAAACGCCGCTGCCGGAGTTATCATCAGAAACTTCGATTTCTTTTCCGCAGGCGGTTAGCATTGAAGCGGCAGTAAGACCGCATACAAGAAGTGATAAAAATTTTTTCTTCATAATCATTTTCCTTCACAACGTTTTGTTTAGAGCTTGTACTCACTGGAAATTCAGGTATAACACCGTATGAATACAAACTCTTGTCTTTATCAAAAATTAATTATACTACATTTTTTTTATTTTGTAAATAGTCTCCGCAAATTTTTGGTAAATATAGATGATAGATCCGTACCAAATTACGGAAAAACAGTTCAATTTTTGCTGTTGTCAGATGAATATTCAGAAATC
>CAMWRC010000200.1 GCA_947176565.1 uncultured Ruminococcus sp. | reverse complement strand
GGAAGCGGCATACCGTTGAATGTATTATTCTTAACCATCGAATAAATAGCCATATCTTCAAAAATCAGCCTGTCTCCGACTGAAAGCAGTGAATCAAATGAATATTCCCCGATAACATCTCCGGCAAGGCAGGTCTGCGAACCAAACCTATATGAATATGGCTTCTCTCCACTTTTTCCTGCTCCTGCAACCGGCGGACGATATGGCATCTCCAGTACATCAGGCATATGACACGCCGCTGACGTATCAAGAATAGCAATCGGCATATCGTTTTCCGTTACATCAAGAACTTCCGAAACAAGAAATCCTGCATTGAGTGCTATGGCTTCACCCGGTTCGAGGAAAACTTCCAGGTTGTATTTATGCTGCATACGCTTTATACAGTGTTCAAGACGAGGTATATCATAATCGCTGCGCGTTATATGATGACCGCCGCCGAAGTTTATCCATTCCATTTCCGGAAGTACATCGCCGAATTTTTCCTCAACAGCAAAAAGTGTTCTTTCGAGGTCGTCGGAATTTTGTTCACAAAGCGTATGAAAATGTATTCCGGTAACGCCGGCAAGACAATCACGCCGAAAATTCCTGTTTGTGATTCCGAGACGTGATACCGGAGAACATGGGTCATATATCTCATGCCCCGACTGAGTAGAGCATTCCGGATTTATCCGAAGTCCGATTCTTCTGTCTGCTGACAGTGTTTTTTCCCGATATTTTTCAAGCTGACTGAACGAATTGAATATAATATGATTGCTGTATAGAAGAATCTCATCAAATTCACTTTCACGATATGCCGCAGAGAATACATGATTCTCACCGCCCATATGCTCATGTCCGAGACGTGCTTCATAGAGTCCGCTTGCGGCAGTTCCTGAAATATAGCGGCGTATCAGCGGATATACATGAAAACATGAAAAAGCTTTCTGAGCAAGCAGTATCTTAGCTCCGGTGCGTTCCTCAACTCCGCGGAGTATTTCAAGATTGTGTATAAGCCGTTCTTCGTCGATTATATAGCATGGCGTTTTGATATTCTGCAAATCAGTTGTCAGCATTTGTGAACTCCACATAGTCGCTCTTTGTGATGTTTCTTATAAAGCGAAGTCTCACGATATTCCGGATATTTATTATATCCTCATCGCAGTAATATCCGCCGCCGGCTGAACGCGCATTGCAAATCTTTATCCAGCCGTCCTTGATTGATTCAAGTCTGCCGCTGACGTTTTCATGGTCGGCGGTATATACACGGATAGTCTTACCGATAAATTTTTTCAGCGTTTCCTCGATATTTGAAATACCTGCCGCCTGAACTGCGGAATTTACCGGCTGTTCAGCAAATCTGGAATTTTCAGTTTTAATTTCAGTTTCGGGGATTTCAACTGCCGGCATATTGTCAGACTGCTTTGTAACCTCCGCAACGAATGATTCCATCTGTGCCGCCTGTGATGACTGATCCTGCTCCGGATTCTGTGCAGGAATTACAGTTTCCTGATTTACTTCCTGATTTACAGCTTCCTGTCTTATAACGGTTTCCTGCCTCGCTGACCTTGATTCCTCCGGCTTTACCGATACAGGTCTCACGATTTTATTAAATTTAATCTGCATATCTTTTTCTCCTTTGTAATATCAAAGTCAGCAGTATCTGAGATACTGCATATTTTTATATTCGTAGTCCGGAACTTTCCTGAAAAACATCTTTTCCCTGAATTTACTCCTATCGCAATTTATAAGATTAATGGTGTGTATACGGTAGTACCATGCATGGTACATTACGCATCTTTCATTATACTGTACTCTCCCATACTGATTCAGACCCAGAACAAAAGCCGTCTTATATAATTCATCATAAAACATTATCTTATAATTTTCACTCTCTTTAAATATCCGAATCTTTGTATTATACAAAATATCATTGAGATTAAAAATTTCCTCGCCGAATTTCTTATAACATTCCCGCAGCTTGTAAATACCATCAGTTTCCTGTCTCAATGACTTATATTGATAGAACACTTCTCTGTCAGGGTAGACAATCTTTGTATTTGTAGGAACGAATTTAAGAGAATTACGTGCATGTGCATAATCAGGATAGCGGACATCTTTTCTGTACCACAAATCTATTTCCTGTACAAAAAGCATTATAACACCTTATCTTAATGTAATTTATTTCCGTACTGTCAATCAACAAGAACCGGATTGAAATCTTCTTCCCACGGAAGTCCCCACTTGTTAAGAGCTTCCATGAACGGGTCGGGGTCGAACTCCTCAATATTATATACTCCGGCTTTATTCCATTTTCCTGTCATAATCATCATCGCGCCAATCATAGCCGGAACTCCGGTTGTATAGGAAATCGCCTGAGAACCAACTTCCCTGTAGCATTCCTGATGGTCGCATATATTGTAGAGATAGTAATTCTTATCTTTGCCGTCCTTTCTGCCGCGGAAAATACAGCCGATATTCGTCTTTCCTACAGTCCGAGGACCGAGAGATGCAGGGTCGGGTAGTACCGCTCTCAGGAATTGCAGCGGAACGATTTCTTTTCCCTCATACATAATCGGCTCAATTGAAGTCATACCTACATTTTCGAGACATTTCAGATGCGTAAGATAACTCTGACCGAAAGTCATAAAAAATCTGATACGCTTGATTCCCTTGATATTGAGAGCAAGAGATTCCAGCTCCTCATGGTGAAGCAGATACATATCCTTTTCGCCAACGCCCTTGAAATTATATATGCGTTTGATTTCCATAGGTTCAGTCTCAATCCATTCACCGTTTTCGATATAACTGCCCTTTGCCGAAACCTCACGAATATTTATTTCCGGATTGAAATTAGTTGCAAACGGATAGCCGTGGTCGCCGCCGTTGCAGTCGAGAATATCAATATAATTGATTTCATCAAATTCATGCTTCATGGCATAAGCCGAAAATACTCCTGTTACTCCGGGGTCAAATCCACTGCCAAGAAGTGCGGTAATACCTGCCTGCTCGAACTTCTCACGATATGCCCACTGCCACTTATACTCAAATTTGGCAGTGTCAAGCGGTTCATAGTTAGCAGTATCAACGTAGTGAGTTTTGGTCGCAAGACAAGCGTCCATGATAGTCAAATCCTGATATGGCAGTGCAAGATTCAGAACCACGTCAGGCTTATAGCTGTTGATTAAAGCAATAAGCTCGTCAACGTTATCCGCATTCACCTGAGCAGTCTCAATAACTGTTTTAGTAGTTGGCTGAAGTTTTTCTTTAAGTGCATCGCACTTTGATTTTGTACGGCTTGCAATCATAATGCCCTCAAA
>CAMWRC010000199.1 GCA_947176565.1 uncultured Ruminococcus sp. | reverse complement strand
TCTCAAATCAATAGTATTCGAAAAGGGTGCGGCAATCGAAAGAATAGGCAGTTCAGCATTTTATGATTGTACTTTGCTTCATGATATAAAAATTCCCGAAGCGGTAAAAACAATCGGAAAAACTGTCTTTGTCAACTGTACAGCTCTTGAAACAATAAATATTCCTGAAGATATTGCTGTATTGGAAGAATCAGTCTTTAATGGCTGTACTGCACTCAAAACAGTAAGTTTTTCAGAAAAATCCGCATTGACAACAATATACGGAAGCGCATTTCGTAACTGCTGTTCTATGGAAGAAATAAAACTCCCTGCGGGACTTTCAGATATAGGCGAAAGTGCTTTTTCAGACTGTTCATCTCTTGCTGAAATTATAATTCCTGACGCTGTAAATAATGTAGGGAAAGCAGTATTTGAGAATTGCATATCTTTGAAAAAAGTAGTGCTTTCGGATTCTTTAACAAAAGTCCCTGAAAGAATGTTCAACGGTTGTACGGAACTTGAAACAATAAAAATTCCGGATAATGTAAATACTATTGAAGTAAAGGCGTTTTATGGCTGTACAGGCATGAAAGATGCTGTAATTCTGAATAATGTTGTATCTATCGGCGATAAATCATTCGGATATGATGCAGAAGATGCTCTTGTTTCCGGATTTGTGATAAAAGGCTATTACAATTCTATTGCAGAAGATTATGCCGATTCAAATGAAATTCCATTTGAGCTTTACGGCGAAAGGGACTATTCAGAAATATGCGTAGGCTATTATATTAACGGCGAAGGTGTTATTATAACAGACTGTGACCCTGATGCAGAGATTATTGAAATTCCTGATACTATAGAAAAACTTCCAGTTGTAAAGATACAGGCATTTGCATTTAAGAATGCATCAATGAAGAATATAAAAATTCCTGATACGGTAACTGAAATTGAAAAAGGTGCATTTACAAATTGTACATCACTTGAAAGCTGTATTATTCCAAAAGATGTAACAGTAATTCCTGAAAGCTGTTTTGAGGGCTGTATCTCTCTCGGGTCAATTGAGTATTCTGATGATGTTACAGCAATCGGAAAAAACGCGTTTTTGAACTGTAAATCACTCGAATCAGTTAAAATTCCGTCTGCTCTCAAAGAACTGGGAGAATCTGTTTTCAGCAGCTGTGAATCTGTTGCAAATATAGATTTTACGGAATTGAAAAATGTAATCAATATTCCCGAAAGTGCTTTCAATGGCTGTAAATCACTCAAAAATCTTAAACTTACAAATAATATAAACAATATCGGCAGTTATGCATTTTTCAATTGCCAGAAACTCGCTTCTGTAGAAATAGAAAGAGGAAGCTGGCAAAGTATCGGAGCATATGCATTTGCAGGCTGTACAGATTTGAGCGAACTGACATCAAACGGCAATCTCAATATTGGTGATTTTGCATTTCTTGATTGTCCTAATCTGCTTGATGTTACAATTGAAGGTTCAAATTTTCAGAACTATATTCCGAATGGCGGTCGTCAGTTCGGGTATATCACATCGGAAGATGATGAGGGAAATACTGTGTATGAACTCAATAAAGATATGAAGATTCACGGTCATATAAACTCAAATACGCAGTCTTATGCAGTGAACAGCGGTATCTTCTATATTCCTACAGGCGGTCTTGAGTATACACTTTATGACGATTATGCAGTTATTGACAAGTGGACGGAAAATACAGGTAATATTACAATTCCTGCACAGATAGAGGGACTTCCTGTGACTGCTGTCGGTGATGATTCATTCAAAGGTCTTAACGGTATTGTTAATATCAGCTTGCCCGATACTTTGAAAGAAATAGGCAGCTGTGCATTTATGAACTCTGCCGCAAGAAATATAAGAATGCCCGGTTCTGTTGAAAAAATCGGAAGCAATGCTTTTTATAATACAGAATACGGCAGTTCCCTTAAATCTGAATTTGTTATTCTAGGCAGCGGCGTCCTTTATGCTTACAACGGCTCGTCAGATGAAGTAACAATTCCGTCCAATGTAAAGCGAATCGGAGAAGATGCTTTTGCAGGTCATTCAGAAATAACAACTGTAACATTTACATCAGATATAACAAGTATTGACGGCGGAGCTTTCTATAGATGTTCATCACTTACAAAGGTGGAACTTCCTGATGCTGTCAGAAATATAGACGTCGGAGCATTTACAGGCTGTTCGGCACTCAAAACGGTAGTTTTCGGAACAGATATTGAATCAATTCACGAATATGCTTTCCATGAATGCAATGAACTTGCTGCATTTTATGGATATGCAGAAACTTATACGGAAACATTTGCAGATGAACATGGCATATATTTTGAAATATTGCCTGAAAAGCCGGTTGAAACTGAAGAAAAAACCATATAAATATCGGAGCTGATGAAGTAATTCAGCAGTCATGATAAAAAATCACTCCCTTGTGATTCAGCAGGGGAGTGATTGTTTTCAGAAATAGAGTTTTATAATCAACCGGTCGCCGTCAAGTTCTGCTGAAATATCACCGTTCATCTGTTTAGTGAGAAGCTTAGCGATTGAAAGACCGAGACCGGTTGAATTTCTTGCATTTTCGACAGTATAGAAACGGTCAAACAGTTTTTCTGTTTCAATAGAAGTAAGTTTTTTTGCGGAGTTTGAGAAAGTTATAAATCCGTCATCGGAAAGTCTTACCTGAAAATCGCCGTCACTGTATTTCAATGCATTGCTTATGATATTTGAAAAAATTCTTGACAAGGCAGATTTATCGAGTTTTCTTTCTGTTCTGATTTCAGAAATGCTGATTTCCGGAACTATTCCGTATTTTGTTATTGCGCCGTAGAATCCGGCAAGAGTTTCCTCCAGAACATCATTTATGCATATTATTTCAAGATTTGTTTCATTTACGGACGTTATTATTGAATAGCGGAAAAGTTCTTCCGTAAGCTGTTTCATGATGTCTGTACGATTGCGTATCATAGAGGTATAGCGTGAGATTTCATTATTTTCGCTGATATTTTCCATCAGGTCGAGATAACCGATTATTGCTGTAAGAGGAGTTCTGATGTCATGGGAAATATTAGTGATTGCCTCTTTGAGTTCACGGTCGCCCTGTTCGTAAATATGGCGTTTTTTGCGCAATTCTTTTAACTGAATATTCAGACCGTCAGCAAGTCTGCGCATATCCTTGTCACGGGAAGATATTCCGATAAGTGTATTTGTATCATTTTCAAGTCTGTAATTCATTTCTTCCCTGATTTCACGCGCTGATTTTTTAATAAGATAAAGTTTTATTGAGATTACAGATATTATAATTATCAGTATAAGTATTATAA
>CAMWRC010000198.1 GCA_947176565.1 uncultured Ruminococcus sp. | reverse complement strand
ATATAAGGCGGTGCAATATGAAAAAAGAATTATCAAATCAACTTAAAAAATTAAACGGTTTAAGTATTCCGGTTTTTTTGGGTCTTACGATTGCAGGAATTATCAATGCAATTGGCGTAACTCTTTTCCTTTTTCCGGTAAAGCTTTACGACAGCGGAATTTCGGGACTTTCAATGCTTCTTGACCAGATAACGTCATCGGGTTTTTCGTTATCGTTTTTTCTGCTTCTGCTGAATATACCGATTTTTGCATTCGGATTAAAAAAGCAGGGGATTGTCTTTACTGTTTACTCTATTTTTACGGTAATTATCTATTCATTATCTTCTTTTCTGATAATGAACGTTCTACCGATAGATGTTTCATTTATATCGCCGCTGGCAGGCTCTGATTTACTGTTGTGTGCGATATTTGGCGGAGTTATATCCGGAATAGGCAGCGGAATTACAATAAGACTCGGCGGCGCAATAGACGGAATTGATGTTTTATCAGTTATATTCGCAAAGAAAATAGGTTTGTCTATCGGTTCATTTGTTATGATATTCAATACTGTTCTCTATATTGTCTGCGGAATAACGATTAAAAGCTGGATATTGCCCCTGTATTCCATAGTAACTTATTACATAGGTTCAAGAATGGTTGATTTTGTTGTTGAAGGTATTGACAGTTCGAAATGCGCCATGATAGTAACTACAAAAGCAGATGAAATATCAGATGTTCTTGCTGAAAATTTCGGTACAAGCGGAACTATCGTTGACGCTATCGGCGGATATTCAAAGGAACGTAAGGAAATAATATATTTTGTTATAAATCATTTTCAGATAAATAAACTCAAAAAAATCGTGTATTGTATCGATTCAAATGCCTTTATATCACTTCAGGACGTTTCCGACATTATAAGAAAGAAAAAATAATTTATAAAAATAATTTTTAAAAGGCACAGAATATTTTTTGTGCCTTTTAAAAATTTATTTCCCGCATCAGGTTCTGTAAATACTTGACAAACCTCGAAAATAGTGATAAAATATAGAACAAAAGGAGTGGCGGCAATGAAAAGAGATTCAGGATATAATACGTCTCAGAAAGAAAAGCTTATTGACTACCTTACAAAAAACAAGGACAGACATACAAGCGTACAGGAAATAGACGCATATCTTCGTGATATAGGTTCACCGGTCGGAACTGCCACTATCTACCGCAGACTTGACCGCCTTGTTGAGGAGGGAATAGTCCGGAAATTCGTCATTGACGGGAAAACAGGCGCGTGTTACCAGTATGTTGAGGACGAGAAAAAATGCCATGAGCATTTTCACCTTAAATGCCTGAACTGCGGAAAACTTATACATCTTAGCTGTGAAAAGCTTGGAAGTATAAATAATCACATCGCGGAGCATCACGGCTTTGTTATTGATTCGTCAAAAACCGTATTTTACGGCGTATGTGCGGAATGTTCCGCGGCAGGAGAGTAAATCTTGACATCTGCTGAATCATCGCCGGTTGTGCGTGAATCTGTAGGACGGGGAGTATATATCTTTATGTCGTGGTCTTGCATTTATCATCACCTCATATTTATTATTGCCGGACATTCCGGAAATATACTTTTGTATCTGTTTGGTATACGGATTATAAAAAACTGCCTGAAAGGAGTTATATATTATGGCACGTTTTAAACTTTTTGGAAAAAAATCAGAAAAAGATGAGAAAAGCACCCAGAATAATGAATCTGCTACGGCTGAGTCCAGAAAGAAACCAAATATTCTGAGATGGATTATAGCTGCGGCGGTTATAATCGTAGCAGCTGCTCTGATTATCAGTATAATTACTGCGTCAGGTGCATATAAGAATCCTGTTAAAGATACTGTAAAGGGCATAAACAAGGGCAATTATGAACGCATACTCAATTCCATGTATACTGAGAAATATATCAGCGGTATACAGCAGAACGCCGAAACAAGCGGTCTTTCATGGAAAGATTATATCAAGAAAAACGACAAGGCTGTTGAATCAGCTATGGACGGACTCGGAATCCGAAAGGTAAAAGCTGAAATCGTCGCCAAAGAAAAAATGAGCGGAAGTAATTTTGAACGTATCGAGACTTATTACGAAAATAAATACAGCGGCGATGTCAGAAAGGCGTACCGCGTTGAAGTGGATTTCACTATCAAGGAAAAAGGACAGAAAGTTTCCCAGAAAGGCTGGCTCTGTGTTGTCAAGGTAAAGAATGAGGGCTGGAAGCTTTGCATAGAAAAAAGTGATTCAAGTTTTGACTTTATAGATGCTGTCGCCAAAATCAGTGATTAATCCGGAACCGGGGTTTTTATGGCAAGTATAATATTGAATCAGACTATAATAATGCTGCTGCTTATGCTGGTCGGTATACTATGCAGCAGAACGGGTATAATCAGCAGCTCATCAAACCGTGAGCTGTCGAAGTTTCTGCTTCAGGTGGTTAATCCCGTAGTAATATTTATGTCCTATCAGACAGATATGAAACCCGAACTTGTAAAAAATCTGCTTATTGCCTTTGGTCTTTCACTGGCGGCTTTCGCATTGATGATAGGTGCGGTATATCTGATTATCCCGTCAAAAGAGGGCAGAGAAACGGAAATAGAACGGTTTTCCGCTATATATTCAAACTGTAGTTTTATGGGAATCCCTCTCGCAGATGCGATGTTCGGAAAAGAGGGCGTTTTTTATCTTACCGCATTTATCACGGTATTCAATATAATAGTGTGGACTCATGGCATAATTCTGCTTACCGGCGAACGTGATATGAAAGCAGTAGCAAAAGTATTTTATTCCCCGACAATGATTGCGATTGTTCTTGGAATTGCGGCATTTTTTGCCGGATTCCGGCTGCCGTCACTGCCGTCGCGCGTATGCAGCTACATAGCAGAGCTTAATACTCCTATGGCGATGATTGTTTCCGGCGTAAGCATGGCTGAAACCAAAGTAACAGATATGATAAAGAATATAGGTGTATACAGAACGTGTTTGATAAGATTGATTATACTTCCGGTAATACTATCTTTGTGCCTGTCATTCTTTCCCGTAAGTGAAAAGGTCGTGCTTGTCATTTTAGTTGCCGCATCTTCCCCGCCTGCCGCAATGTGTACTCTCCAGTGCCTGCGGTTCGGTAAAAATTATTTATACTCATCGGAAATTTTTACTGCCGGTACTGTCCTTTCTGTTATAAGTTTGCCTGTAATAGTGAAAATTACGGAATTTTTAACAAAAATCTGAAGTTGAGTTTGTTAATAACGCTGATTTTTATTAATATTTCTGAAAAAAGGTTTATTTTTTCTATCCAATATGCTATAATGTATGTG
>CAMWRC010000197.1 GCA_947176565.1 uncultured Ruminococcus sp. | reverse complement strand
ATAATGGACGGCTATCAGGCAACAAGAGAAATCCGGTTGCTGGACGACCCGGCAAAGGCACAGATTCCTATTGTAGCAATGACCGCCAATGCTTTTGAAGAGGACAGACAGCACGCTATAGATGCAGGAATGAACGGACACGTTGCAAAGCCTATCAATATAGAAAAACTTATGGACACATTGAAAGAAATTTTAAAGTAAACAGCCGCAGAACCGCTGAATGATACGGAAAGGAATCTATAGAAATGCTTTTTGTTATTGCAATTGTTTTGGTTTTATGTCTTATTTTATTCGGGGATAAACTGCTTAAAAAGAATCCTGTTCCGTTTTATATTGCCGGAATTATATTGACTATAGCGGTTTCGGTTATATCTCAGACTGAATATATGCACACTATGCCTGAATTTATAAGCGGATATATCATTGGTATTTTTTCCAAAGGTTCATTCGCGACGGCTTTATGGTGCGTCGTAATGCTTGCCGGCGCGCTTCCTGACGGTTCTGCGGCTATAAAAAAGATTATGCCGATACGGGGGGAACTTTCGATTCTTGCATCTGCGGTTACAATGTCTCATGTAATTACATACGGCATACAGTATATTAAAACTCTCTCAAATAATATAAGTCTCGGACGTTCATTTACATCTGAATTTATTATGACCTGTATTGTTGTTATTCTGCTTGTACTGATTATGCTTCCTCTTGCGGTGATGTCATTCAAGAAAATCCGCAGAAAGATGAATCCTAAAACATGGAAGAAAATCCAGCGTACTGCATATCTTTTCTATGCTCTTATCTACCTGCATATTATGATACTTTATGTACCGCAGGCAAGACGAGGAATGACTGATAAATATATCAGTATTCTTGTATACAGTCTGGTATTTATCGGATATGCCGCCATGAGAATAAGAAAATATCTGCTTAAAAAGAATCCAGACAAATCATTGATTTCCGGTGCGGCGTGCGGAATTTCGGCGGCTGTCCTGATTGCCGCCTCAGGAATTTTTTCATTTGGAAGAGCTCACGAAACAATGACGAATATTCTGACTACTGAAGGCATTAAGCCGGAAGTTACAACAGTATCAGAAAATACATCAGCTGTTTTTTCAGAATTAACAACAGAATCAGAAGAAATCTCAGATGATACGGAAACAACTCCGGCAGAGGAAAATCCGGTCACGGAGGAAAGCACACCGGAACAGAATCCGGAAGTATCCGAAGAACCGGAATATATCTACAATAACGGTACATATACCGGTACGGCATATGGATTTGCAGGGGATATTACAGTTACAATAACTATTGAAAATGATGTTATAACAGATGTTAAAGTATTGACAGATGGTGATGACCCTGAGTACTACGAACCTGCAATAGATTATATTCTGCCTCAGATAAAAAAATCCATGAGTCCCGATGTTGATGCATATTCAGGAGCGACGTACAGTTCGCATGGAATTATTGATGCCGCAAGACAGGCGCTTTCTCAGGCATTGAAATAAAAAGTATAATATCATAAAAAGAAGTGTTCTGATGAATGTTAAAAAATTTTTATCTGCGGTGGTTATTCTTTCTGCGCTGACATCATGCGGAAGCAGCAGTCAGTCTGAATCCCACGATGTATGGGCAATGAATACATATATGACAATGACCGCTTATGGAAAAAATTCTGAACTTGCACTTGAAAAAGCAGAGGAAAAAATAAACGAACTCGATACGCTCCTTTCTGTTACTTCGGAAGAAAGCGATATATGGCGGATAAATAATTCCGGCGGTACTCCCGTTGAGGTTTCAGACGATACAGCTGATGTTATTTCATCTGCCGTTGAATACTGCAAAAAGACAGGAACTCTTGATATAACTATATATCCAGTTCTCAGAGAATGGGGATTCACTACTCAGGAATATAAAATTCCTGATTCCGGAAAACTTGACGAACTTCTCGAAAATGTCAATTATATGAATATCGGGATTGATGGAAATATAATTTCCGTGCCTGAAAATTATATGATTGATTTAGGGGCGGTTGCCAAAGGATATACCGGCGACAGAGTAATCTCTGAACTCAAAGAAAACGGCGTTGAATCGGCGATAATAAGCCTCGGCGGAAATGTTCAGTCTCTCGGACTCAAGCCCGACGGCTCACAGTGGAATGTTGCCGTAAAAAATCCGTTCATGCCTGATTCCGATATGTGTATTGTTTCAGTAGGCGAAAAAGCTGTGATAACGTCCGGCGATTATGAGCGTTATTTTATCGGCGATGACGGCAAAAAATATTGTCATATCATTGATAAATCTGACGGATTCCCTGCTGATAACGGTCTTGTTTCCGTCACAATAATAGGAAACAGCGGAATAATGTGCGACGCGCTTTCAACTGCCCTCTTTATTGCCGGTGAGGAAAATGCTCAGGAATACTGGCATACAAACGGCGGATTTGATATGATTCTTGTTACGGACGACGGCAGGATTATTTATACGGACGGTCTTTCGGAAAGTTTCAGGAATCTCAGCAATATGACAGCAGAAATGATTTCTCAGGAACATCATGAAAATTAAAACAAAAAGACTTACAGAACTTGCGCTTCTGACGGCGGCGGCACTCATAGTATTTATTATTGAACTCAGACTTCCTGATTTATCGCCTGTTCCGGGCGTGAAGCTTGGGCTTGCGAATATATTCACGGTTTATGCTATCTACAGATTCAAATGCAGTGAAGTTCTGCTTATGGTTCTGACGAGGGTATTTTTAGGAGCTGTTTTCAGCAGCAATTTTTCAGCCTTGATTTACAGTCTTGCGGGAGCTTCGCTCTGTCTTGCCGGAATGCTTCTTATTAAAAAGATTATTCCGCAGGATTATATATGGCTTTGCAGTATTTTCGGAGCAGTTATGCATAATACCGGTCAGACAGCAGCTGCTGTTATTGTTATGGGGACTCTTTCGGTAGCTGCTTATTATCCGGTTCTTGTGATTTCAGGCTGTATTGCCGGAGCGTTCACCGGATTTACCGCAGGATTCGTAATCAAACGGCTTGACAGAAAGTGAACAAAATTTCCGGAGCTGCATATTATAAGTAGAAACCTGAAATTTTAACAGGTTCTAATATTTTCCGGAGGAGCTTTAGTCATGAATATGAATGTTTTCGATAATTCGGGAATGTATATGCGCGAACGTGAAAATAATCTGCGGAATATGCAGCGTTCGAACAACAGAAATATGCCGCAGCGCGGACGTGTAAATTATGGACGTAATGAAAATCAAAATCAGAATCAGATGCAGAACCAAAATCAGAACCAGAGACAGAATTATAATAATCCGTCAGTGGATAATGGTAGAG
>CAMWRC010000196.1 GCA_947176565.1 uncultured Ruminococcus sp. | reverse complement strand
CCGCGTAAAGCGTAAACTGCGGAACTATCAGCAATCCGCCGTCCACATCTGACAAGGAACGATTTATTCTGCCGTTCTCATCTGAAAATATCCTCAGATTTACTATCTTATCCCCTAACCGGCGGCAGTCGGCTTCGGTATCATCGTGTCCTACTCCGAAAAGCAGCAGGAATCCGATATCTATTTTTCCGCACACTTTACCGTCAACTTTCACATCTGCCGATGATACTCTCTGCAAAACTATCCTCATATCATTTCCTCATTATTCTATTATTATTTTCTGACTATATCCATTTCAAAAGGTCTGAGTTCAAGCCTGTCCCTGCCGGTTGAATTTATAATACTATACATCGGCTTCGGAAGCGGTATTGAAACGGATTTCCCGGAATTATTGAAAAAACAGATATATTCATCTCTGCTGTTTTTTCTTGTTGTAACCTCTATGCCTTCCGGCAGACCTTTCAGCTTAGGGATTCCCGTCTGCATCATAAGATTTGATACAAAGCTTTCATAAAAAGCACGGCTGCATACAGTTCCTACATAATACGCAACACCGCCGCAGTAACGATTCATAGTAACAGCAGGCATACAACTGAATACATCGCTGCTGTATTCGGCATAGGCACGCGCAGATGTAAGCCTCAGTATATCACACCAGTATCTGCATATAAACTCGTTTCCGGCAAAATCCCGTATTGACTGTTCCGAAAGACCTGTCGGATTAAATTCTGTTATCTCCGCGCCTATAAGTTCCTTGAATACAGTGGGCAATATATCTATTATGCAGTTATTATTCCCGTCCTTGACTCCGCTGCGGGTCGTCATAACAAGTGTTCCGCCGTTTATTACATACCGGTATATATTCTCCGTAACCGATTTACGATTCACATAAAGCGACGGAACAATTACAAGTTTATATCCCGATAAATCAGCGTCCGGAGGAATTACATCAACATTAGCCCCGAAATGAGTCAGCGCGGAATGAAACGCCTGAAGCTGTTTTATATAGCTGAATCCCTCTGACTGAGGCTGTATTCTAAATGCCGCATCAGCTTCAGAAGAATAAATTATTGCAGCATCTGACGAAATATATGTATCATCAAGCACTTTCAGCTGATATATACGTCTGCACAATTCTGAAAATTCAGCAAACCGGCGGTTTGGTATATTGCTGTGGTCAAAAATTCCGTGAGAATACATATCTGCTCCGGTCAATGCGGTTCTCCAGCGCGAATAAAATACAGTATCTGCACCGTGTACTATAGCCTGAAGTGCATATCCCATTATCATTCCCTGCTCAGGTGCGGGAGATATATAGGACTGGCTTCCAGAAGTTCTGCTGATATGTTCCGTTATCCAGAATTTCCGGTTCTTTATTCCGCGCACAAAGTCAGCGTGAAACGCATGGGAATAATATTCCTCACGGTCTGACGGTATTTTCATCGGCGGATAATCATCACAGGAAACAAAACCAAGCGAATTACAAATCTTGTAAAAATCCGGAATATTCTCACAGAACTGCATACTTGCAGTAACCGGAACTTTGGGATTTTCCATACGTATTGTCATCATCGAATCGCGTACAAAATCAGCCATGCAGTCACATATAAATCTGTACCAGTCAAGACAGAGTGCAGGATTCTGCCGTTCCTCCGGATAATCGACCGGCGGCTGAATCTGCGTTATACTGCTGTATCCTCCGCTATATATGCTGTTTCCGAATGCTTTGTTGATTCCCTCGACAGTTTCGTATCTTTCAAGAAGCCATTCTCTGAATTTTCCGCGGCACGTATCGCAGCAGCATTGATATGGTTCAGGAACATTATCAATCTGCCATGCAGCGATTGCTGTATTTCCGGAAAAATGACGTGCAAGCTTTTCATTGATTTTCCTTGCATATTCACGGAATACCGGCGAATTTATACATATGTGACCGCGTGTTCTGTCATTGATTCTTCTGTCGTCCCCGCCGATTTCCGGATATTTCTCATAAAGCCAGAGCGGAGGACAGCCTGTAGGCATACAAATGACTATTCCGATAGCATACCGCGAAAAAATAGATATGACTTCATCAAGCCATGAAAAATTGTATTCTCCCTCACGGGGTTCGATTCCTAACCATGCAGGTCCCCCGATACGTACAAGCTTTACACCTGTACGCGCCATTAATTCGGCATCTCTTTCCCACATCGACCTGTCCCACTGTTCGGGATAATAATCAACACCGATTCTCATAAAAATCCCCCTCTACAGAGTATACCTGATAATCTGACAGTTATCCATAAACCAGCCGTCAAATTCTGACGTTGACATATCATTGAAATAAGTCTCGATTATACGGCATATTCCGCCGTGACTGACTATAAGAATATTTCTGCCGCTGTAATCTCTTATTATATCATCAAGGGCTGAATAAACTCTGTGCGCGAGCTGGAGAAGCGATTCTCCGCTTCCGCCCATTCTTACGCCAAATTCATGCTTGCTTTCTGCGAATCCCTCAGTAAATCTGGATTTTCCTTCATACATACCGTAATCCCACTCACGGAAACGGTTTTCGGTTACTATTTTGATGCCGCATTTTTCAGCGACGGCTTTTGCAGTATTCTGCGACCTTAACATAGGCGATGCTATTATGATGTCAATATTTCCTATGCGTTTCACTTCCTCAGCAAGCATTTCCGCCTGCCGGATTCCAGTACTATTCAGCGGAATATCAGTTATTCCGAGAACTGTTTCCGCCTTATTATAATCCGTCTGTCCGTGACGTGTTGAGTAAATATTCATATTTCTGCCGCCTTCCGCAATTCATTTTCCGCAGCCCTGACAACAAGACTTCCCGGATTTTCGCCGCCCATTATACGTGCAATCTCCGCTGTTCTGCCGGAGAAATCAAGCTGCGTAACATTTGTTTCCGTGCGGTCATCGACGATTTTTTTCTCAATCATAAGATGATTATCCGCCATTACTGCAATCTGTGAAAGGTGCGTCACACATATGACCTGACGAACTTTTCCTATCTCACGGAGCTTTATCCCGATTTTCTGCGCTGCACGTCCACTTACTCCGGTATCTATTTCATCGAATATCATTGTATCTATGCTGTCCCTGTCCGCGATAACGCTTTTGAGTGCAAGCATTATACGTGAAAGTTCTCCGCCTGATGCTATTTTTGATATAGGCTTCGGTTCTTCGCCTCTGTTGGCAGAAATCAGAAACTCAACCGTATCCATTCCGTTTACGGTGAGCTTTCCTTTCTTGTGACTGACGGCAATGACTACTCCCTGCATATTAAGAAATTCCAGTTCCTCCCCTTCAAAGTGTGGGGAAAGCTTATCAAAAACA
>CAMWRC010000195.1 GCA_947176565.1 uncultured Ruminococcus sp. | reverse complement strand
GTATAATATGGATATGTGTATTCCGTTCTGTGAGGTGATATGGTGAATTTTGATGAGAATATTGAAAATGAATTACATATTCCTGCCAGAAACAATCTGCTTGATTTCCGGCAGTCTGACAGGACTGTGGAGATAATACCCCCGAATATAGGACATATCGAAAACAGACTTTCCGGCAGCGGACTGCGTGTATGTGAAATCCCGCTTGATTTTATTCCGCCGGATTCTGACAACATGGTATCCGGAAACAGCGATATACGTCAGATTATCAGCGCAGCTGCCGATTCTGAACTTAAAAGCCATCGTCTGAGGTCATATCTAAATAATGAAATCCTTGAAACAGCAATGACTGAACTCTCTGAATGTGAAATGGTATGTCTTGCAGCGGGCTTTCTTAAATGGTATGATGATGAATCCGATGAAAGTCCGAAATTCGCACCGCTGATACTGATGCCCGTTGATATTGTCAGGGAAACGGACAGCGAATATTTTACCATTAAAACAAGCAGCATGAACTCACAGCTAAACAGAACACTTGCGGATTTTCTGCTGTCACGGTTCAGTATTGATATACCGGAACTACATACATACTCCGACGAAGGAGAGAATATCAATATACAGCAGATATTCGATGCTGTACGGGATTCTGTCTCGGCATTTCCGTTCTGGGAAGTTCAGGAACTGATATTCATAAGCGATTTTGAATATTCCTCTTTCGCCGTATGGAACTATAATCACAGATTCGCTCCATATGGCGAAAAAATTGGAGTTTCTGCGGATATGCTCCGCGGTATGAGCAGAAATTCATACGAAATGCTGTGCGATGACCTTGAATATCTTGCCCGTAAATCCAATGATTTCGGAAATACTGACGATACACCGCTCAAATGCTGCTGTCTTCCGGAATACAGCGAAGATATGCGCGCTGACATCGAAAATTGTCTCATAAGACTGAAAACGGCAATATACAAACTGAAAAATGATGTAAGTCTCCTGTGTGAACTCTGCGGAAAAAAGATTATGACGCTCCGGCAATATGATTACTGCGCGGAAATTATACGCATAGTTTCCGGCAGAGATATTATGCTTCCGGAGATTGTCGGCTGCACAGAATGGGAAATTTTCAGAGATAAAGTTTATTCGCTGATTATGAAAGGTCACAGCTATAAAAAGCTGAAAAATGAAATACTGAAAACATTTGAAATATCAGTTATGAATTTTGATGCTTCTGCTGCCCTTGACGAACTGAACAATACCGAAAAATTATCAGATATGCAGAAATTTATCAGAACAGGAAAAATTGTAAAAGAACTCAATTCACACGCAAAAGAATCCGGTACTGTAAGCAGACTGAATGCGGAAAGCTTCTGTATATCCCTGAAAAATCTGAAAAGCCTTTCATCTGAACTCAAAAATGTCCATACAGATATAGTTAAGCTTTTCAGAAGTGCGGACGGACTTCTGAACGGCGAAAAATCAGACTGGGACAATGTGGAACGCTCAGTTGTAATGTCCGAACATTTGAGAGAACAGCTTGCTGCCTCACCGCTTCTGACCGTTGATAAAGATTGTTGTTTCAGGAAACTTGCGCAATACTACGGAAATGAACGGAAAAAATCAGAAATAAGCAGCATAACTCTGGAACTGACTGCTCATCACAGAGAATTTAAACATCTGCTCGACAGACTTTCAGACGAATTTCGGATTGATTTCGAATTCCTCGATTCATATCACTGGCAGAGACAGCTCGCCGCTGAAGCAGACAGGATAATAAATGAACTCCCGAAACTCAGACAGTGGACGGAAATTATTTCAATACAGGAAAATTGCAGAATATAAGGAGAAAAAATTGGATAGATTATTGATTCTGACAGGCAGAATAATAGTGAAACTTCTGAAACTTTGCAGACGTAATGCAGGAAATCTTCCTGGAATAATATTATGGCATCTCACTAAGGGAAAATGCTGCAAGATGTTCAAAGTTGACTGCCCGATAATTGCAGTTACCGGAACTAACGGAAAAACTTCAGTCACAAACTGCATCGCACAGCTTTTTGAACAGAGCGGAAAGAAAATAATAATCAACAGAGAGGGAAATAATCTCGATACCGGTATATGTTCGCTGCTGCTGCGATACTGCGACAGTTCCGGAAAAGTAGATGCCGATTATCTTATACTTGAAACCGATGAAAGTCATGTGCCGGTCGTGTATTCCCAGCTGAAACTTGAAACTCTCGTAGTGCTGAACTTCTTCCGCGACCAGCTCGACCGCAACGGCGAAATGGAAACGCTTATACAGAAAATAAATTCGTTCTGCAAAACGTTTCAGGGAAATCTTATACTCAACGGCGATGACCCTAATACAGCTCGTCTTGGCAGAGCCAATCCGAGAAACGGAAACATAAGATATTTCCATGCAGAACCGTATAAATTCGCTACAGATACGATTTTTGAAGCCTCAGAGGGACGTTTCTGTCCGTTCTGCGGAAATCCACTGAAATATGATTATTATCAGTATTCGCATATCGGAAAATTCATGTGTACAGAATGTGGATTCGGAAACTATAAGCCGTATATCACAGCTGAAAATATTGACCTTGAAAAGCCTGTTTTCACTGCTGACGGTCATGAATATTCGCCGATACTCAGCAGTATTTACAACATCTATAATATGACCGCTGTCGCCGGAACTGCAAAACTTTATGACATTGAACAAAAAATCACTGACAACGTTATTTCTCATTATACCGTAAATAACGGACGTATGGAAACATTCATGCTCGGCGACAGGAAAACAACCCTGAACCTCGCGAAAAATCCCGTAGGTGCAAATATGACGCTCCGTGTCATGAATGAAATGAAAGGAGAAAAAGAACTCCTGTTCGTCCTGAATGACAACGTTGCAGACGGTCTTGATGTATCATGGATATGGGATATAAATTTCAGTATCTTTGAACGTGTAACACGTGTTGTAACTTCCGGAACAAGAGCATATGACATCGCCGTGCGTATCAAATGTTCAGGCTATCCGGCAGAAAAAATAACTGTCTGTCCAGAACTCGATACAGCGGTAAACGAGCTTGCCAGAACAGAGGGCAGAAAATTCGTTATAGCAAACTATACGGCAGTTCAGCCCACAAGAACCGCATTGAAGCGTTATATCGCAGAAAACGGAGGCAGTCATGAATAAAATAAAAATTCTTCATATGTATGCTGATATGCTTGACCTCTACGGCGACGGCGGAAATATGGAAATAATCAGCTACCGGTGCAGAATGCGCGGTATTGAATGCGTAACTGACAGATATTCAGTTGATTCGCCTATACCTGATTTTTCCGCATACGCTATGATAGAA
>CAMWRC010000194.1 GCA_947176565.1 uncultured Ruminococcus sp. | reverse complement strand
ATTCGCCTGCCATATCGTAACCATCAGCATCTTTCTGCTCAGAAAGCTTGTGACCAGGCTCGATTGTGTACTCTTTACCTTTAACGATAAAGTTAGCGTTTACTTCGAGTTTGCTGTCATTATTGCCGCCTGAAGGAGTTGTTGTAGTCGGAGCTGCTGTTGTTACAGGAGCTGCTGTTGTTACTGGCGGAGTTGCTGTTGTTGTTTCAGCCGGCTTTGCATCGCCGCCAATTTTGATGTCAATGCCCTTGAGATTAAGATTCTTGTACTCAGTAGCATACTTTGTTGAACCCTCAATCATTGTTGAGAACTGTGTCGGATACTTTGCATCGGGAGCGGTATCAAGGAAGTTGATGGAGTATGTACCTGCCGGTGTACCCTTCGGGAACGTAACATCAAAAACATATATCGGGAATGAATCAGACTTCTCGCCGGTCCACTCATAGTTTGACTTAGGAGGCTTTGTCCATATTACTGAGCCCCATGAATTCTTAAGGTTGAGAGTGTCATACTTGTCAGCAACATTGTACATACCTGTACCGGTAGGTGCGAACTGTGTTCCTACCTTTAAAGCTGAAATTGTACCGGAGAAGTTTACAATCTTGTTGATTTTGTACTCCTTGCCGCCTGCTGTAACAGTCTGGTCAGCTGTGAAATATTCCTTATTAGGAACGTAACCTGTGAACTTTGCCTTTGAAGCGTCGCCGTCAGCAGATGTAATAGTCCAGTTAGCTGTGATACCCTGTGAATCGTTTGTATCCTCAACGAGGAATACACCTACAGGAACAGTAACATCGCCTGCTGCGATATCTTCAGCGGAGATTGTTGTGCTTGCAGCACTGCCGTCCTTATTGAGATAAGGTCTGAGTTCAATGCCCTTGCTTGAATCAGCAGCACCTGTCGCAAAAGGAACAGCTGCGCCTACCATTGATGCAGCCATAGCCAGAGCGGAAGCTGCAGAAATAAGTTTCTTCATTTGTAATAATTCCTTTCTTTTAGGTTTTTAAGCCTATTAATAACTTATAAATTGGGTTTGTATTCCTTTGTAAGGGGGACAAATCAGATAATCGTTTATGCTGTGGCGTTATTTGAATTCCTTGAGAGCACCTGCATCATACATCTGGATATAGAGAGCGTCCATAGCAGACAGACCGGCTTCACCGTCAACATCGGCATTCAGCGCACCTTTATCGGTAAGTACATACTTATCCTTGTTACCGAGGTGCTGGAGAAGCAGAGTAGCGTCTGCAACAGAAACTTCGCCGTCGCAGTTTGTATCGCCCTTCAGACCTTTGTCGTCTCCGCCGGGTTCGATATCGCCGCCCGGAACGGTAACTGAACCGTTCGTAACTTTTACATCATAAGAAACCTTTACAGAATCCTTGAGATAACCGCAGTCGATTTCGTCATTAATTGTGACTGAGCCGTCAGAAGTTTCGCGGGAAACCGGAACGATTTTGATTTCGGACTTTGCGCCTGCCTTTGCATCGGCTGCGACTGTACCTGTGATAGTACAGAGAACTCCCTCGCCTTTCAGCCAGTAAGTAGAATCATCGAGAGAAGTTGACCACATTACGCTTGCAGAACTTCCGCCCTTCTTGTCAACCCAGCTGTTGAAAATAGGGAGCATAGATGCTGATGGGTCATTTGCTGCTGCATTCTTGCTGAGTGCGCCCTCCTCAATTGAGTCAACGCTGATAACAGATTTATCGTACTCAATAGCGAAATTGCAGCACTGAACACCTGTATCAGGTATATCGGCAAGTGTCACCTCCACTGTAAACTTCTCACCTGCCTTTGCGGTTTCATTGCTTGCGCTTATCTGCACTGTTTCGCCAGCAGCTGAAACCGGAACAAGTGAGCATACGGAAAGTGAAAGCATTGCTGCTGCCATAGCTCCGATGACTATCTTTTTTGTCTTCATGTTTTTTCCTCCTTCTTCATTGATTATATATAACAAAGGAACTTCCGCCCCTTATTATATCGAGTCTTATTTTGCGGCACACGCCGCTGACCTGCCATGCCGCCATGAACAAATGATTCACGGAACGCCTCGGCATAAGACGCATCACACTGCCGTGATGAGATCACTATCCCAAACATACATTCATTCATGTACTTATTATATAACAGGTCTTAAAAAAAGTAAATAGGTTTATTGAGTTTTCGGTGATTTATATAAACAGCACATCTGTTTTTTGCACACTTTTCACAATAAAAAAAGCGTACTCAAACAAAAAATGCGGCCGATTGTTAGCAATTTATAAATAAGTTATCTCATTTATCTGTTTTGCAGAATCCTTCCGGCACTGCTTCGTCTATTATATTGTTCAGTATCTCCCAACTGAAGTCAGTATACGTTCCTCTCGGCTCGGCATATGGAACGCCGTGTTTTTCAGCAAGTTCCGGAGTATACATACTGTATGGATACACACGCAGATTCTTGTCATCGCCATGCTCATAGTGGATAATATTCGGAATAACCCCGACATTTTCAAGTCTTGTCTCACCGGTCACGCTGTCAACGACAATATCAAAATCTGGCATTTCACCGACAAGATTGAAATTATCTGTCTGATAACAGACAAAATTGCCCATTGAGTAGAACACGAATCCTTTTGAGCCGTCATCTCGTTCTATCCATTCCATAGTCTGAGCCGTATGTGGGTGACAGCCGAGTATCACATCAGCACCCCAGTCAATCATTTCTTCAGCAAGCTGTTTACGGTCATCAGATACCAGTGTCGTATCTTCATTGCCCCAGTGTGCAGAGACTATGACTGCATCGGCAATCTCACTGGCTTTTTTAATCTGTTCCTCAATAACATCTTCTTCATGATTCATGATAACGCGGAGCGGTGAATCATAGCTGAAAGAAAAGCCGTTTATATGTTCAGCGTATGCAAGAAAAGCAACTTTGACTCCGTTGACTTCGCGTATACGTATATCTTCCGCGTCCTCATCACTGAGATAAGCTCCGAGGACTGTCAGATTATTTTCTTCTGCTTTCTGATTCCAGAACTGTATGGATTCCGTGAGTGCGTCTTCGCCGAAATCAAGAAGATGATTATTTGCCATAGTAAAGACATCGAAACCCAAATCAATTACTGCATCGGCGACCTCCGGAGGAGAATTGAAAAGCAGTGCGCCGCCTTCTGCTCCGCGGATTTCATTGCTTTCGCTGATAATAGTTTCCTGATTAACGATGGCAATATCGGCGTCTTCAATAAGATACTTCACATTTTCATAGATGGGGCTGAAATTGTAATTTTCGTCTTCTTCAGCTAATTCTTTAGCATAATTTAAAACAGAATAATGTATAAGATTATCTCCTGCTGCAATTATATGCACTCTTTTATCGTCAGATAC
>CAMWRC010000193.1 GCA_947176565.1 uncultured Ruminococcus sp. | reverse complement strand
ATGACACGACGGCTTTCCTCTGCGGAAATCATCGTTATCCATTGCCGGCAAATCATCATGGATAAGAGAAAATGTATGCATCATTTCAATCGCACAGGCGGGGGCAGAAGCTGTTTCCATATCTCCGCCAAGTGCCTCGCAGAATGCAAAGACAAGAGCCGGTCTTATTCGTTTTCCGCCTGCACTCAGGGAATAATTCATTGCATCTATAAGCTTTATCTGCGGTCTGTTCTCGTGACTGTAATTATTATAATCCTTGAGTTTCTTTTCGGTAAACTCAATATATTTTTTCATTATATCATTAAAATTACTCATAATTATTTCGACGGTGCATAACCGTCAACCTCCGTTATTTTTATTTTTGCTTCATCAAGCTGTTTTCTGCATACAGCTGACAGCTTAACGCCCTCTCTGTACAATTCTACTGCCTTTTCCAGATGAATATCACCTTTTTCAAGCATACTGACAATCTGTCCGCGCTGCTTTATATTTGTTTCAAAATCTGTATTTTCCATTTCTTCACCATATTTTCTTAATTTCAGCTTCCGCCCCGCCGCCGTTGAATCGAATCATAACACGCTGTCCCTCAGAAATTTCATCTGAATCACGTACCAGCTTTTCATCACTGTATACAAGAGAATATCCGCGTGCCATTACTTTCAGCGGACTGAGACTGTCAAGCCGTCCGGCAGCTTCGCGCAGGTCTGATTCCTTATCATTTATTCTGCGGTTAATGGCAGTTTCTGCACGATTCATAAGACCGCCGAGTCTTTCTTCCATAAGTTTCAGCCTGTTTTCCGGTGACTGCGCTGAAAGACGAGATGATATTTCTGTATATGCAGAAATTTTCCTGCTGATATAGTTTTCAACTGCTTTTCCGGCACGGCTGACAAGATTATCCGTAATCTCCGCAAGCCGGCGTATATCAGGAACTGCAAGTTCCGCCGCCGCTGACGGCGTAGGCGCGCGCAAATCTGCCGCCATATCAGTTATGGAAAAATCCACTTCATGACCGACAGCCGAAATAACAGGAACTTTACAGTTGTATACTGCACGCGCGACAGCTTCGGTATTGAACGCACTCAAATCTTCTGATGAACCGCCGCCTCTGCCGATGATGATGACATCGCAGCCTGCGGATTCCGCCTGCGTAATTCCGCAGCATATGGACTGCGGAGCGGATTCTCCCTGTACAGCAGCATTGACAGCGTAAAGCTCACAGAGCGGATAACGTCTCGTCAATACATTTATAATATCATGGATTGCCGCGCCGTTCAGCGACGTGACTGCGCCGACTTTTTTCGGCATAAAGGGAATTTTCTTTTTATGGCTTTCGTCAAATATTCTCTCTGCCGAGAGTTTTCTTTTAAGCTGTTCAAGAGCAATGCTTTCCTTTCCTGCTCCCAAAGGTATAATATCATTGACATACAGCTGATAAGCTCCGTCACGCTCATACACTGATATACTGCCCGATACTATGATTTCCATACCGTCCTCAGGCTGGAATTTCAGCCGCGATGCGTATGACGCAAACATAACTGCCTTAACCGCACAATCCCTGTCTTTAAGCGAAAAATAACAGTGTCCGCTTTTATAATGGCGGACGAATCCTGATATTTCGCCCTTTACAATTATTCCCTGAAGATTCTTGTCGCCTTTCAGTACAGAGCCGATATATCTGTTTATCTGTGAAACTGTAATTACTGGCATTTCTCTCCACTCCTAAATTTCAGAAATCCATATACAGCAATGCCGGCAGCATTATCGCATGAAAATTCAGGCTGTGCAAAGGAAGCTGATTCAAAATGGGAAATAATTTTATCCCGTATAATCCTGTCAGACATCACGCCGCCTGCGAAAATCAGCGGAAGGTTTCCATATTTTCTGATTGCATATTCTGTCATGGCGATAATTGTTTCTGCTATGAAATCAAGGCAGTATGCAGCTGTATTTTCCGGACTTTCACCGTTTTTCAGCATAGCGGCACATTGATTTTCTACTCCGGAAAGACAACAGTTTCCGTCTTTCAGTCTGACTTTTATACGCATATGTTTATTGGAATTTTCTGCAAGTTTTTCAAGTTCTCTGCCGCATGGGAATTTCAGTCCCAGCATAAGACCTGTTCTGTCAACTGCCTGTCCGGCATTGAGGTCAAGAGTTGTGGATAACAGGCTTATATTGATAATATTTTCTTTATCCGGAACGCACAGCAGACAATCCGTAGTACCTCCGCTTACATGAAATGCTATGAACGGTTCATTTACAAGTTCAAGCCTGTCTGCTGAATACAAAGCTGCAAGAATATGACCTGTCTGATGCGATGTTGTATACAGCGGAATTTTTTCTATTGCTGAATAGGAACGTGCAAATCCCTCACCGCACAGAAAGCACGGCATATATGAACTATTGGTATTCCGCGGTCTTACAGATGCTGAAACCGCTGAAAATCTGCCATATCCGCCGCCGGAAAAAAGCTCCTCAATTATATCCGGAAGCTGTTTCGTATGATGAAAAACAGCATCGCTCTGCCGTAATCCGAGTGCGCCGTCCTTTACAGGAAGCAGCCGTCTGCACTGAACTATCCGATTTTCATTGCTTATATATACCGCCGCAGACGTAGTGTAATTGCTTGTATCAATACCGAGAAACTCAGGCATTTTTCTCACCGTTCTGCCTGTCACGTGAAAATGCACCAAGAACTCCGTTTATAAAATTTATATCTTCACGGTAAGTATAGGTATCTGCAAGTTTCACGGCTTCACTTATTGCAGCGTTATCAGGGGTTTTCTCATCATAGAGACATTCATACACTGCAATTCTCAGTATAGAATGATTAATCTTTGAAATTCTTGAAAGTTTCCGCGACCTGCTGTAACTTTCGATAATTCTGTCTATCTCCTCAGCGTGAGCAATTGTTCCGTCAACAATGTTTTTTACATCATCATCAACATTTATTTCATCAATTTCATCGGCAATATCATAAAGTTCCTGAATATCATCACCGCGCAGAAGATGTTCAAAAACAAGTTTGAATGCACTGTCACGCACATCACTTCTGCTTCTTTTTTCAATATCTTTAATTTCATTAACTTCCATGAGCTTCTCCTAACTGCTTATCAAATACCACTCCGCTTACTATCACATTCACTCTTGCAACGGCAACTCCAGTCATTGACTGAACGTTATCCTTGACAGCAGTCTGAACCGCCTGTGCAACAGCAAATGCATGGACGCCGCTTTTAACCTTGATTTTTATATCCAGTGCTGCAACGTCCTCAATCATTCTGACTGTTATAGAACCATTTTTTCTAAGTTTGCTCAGTTTATTCACTTTGCCTGCAAGTCCTGCCACACCGTCAGTATCAAGGGCGGCAAGTCTTGCGACTGTGACAATAACGT
>CAMWRC010000192.1 GCA_947176565.1 uncultured Ruminococcus sp. | reverse complement strand
CTCCTTTGTGAAGCACAACGCTTCCGTCAGAGAGTTTAGCGATAAGATTTATAACCTTGTCCATTCCATATTCGGAATACTTGAAATAAGTGTAATACGCTCCGTGAACAAGAAATGTCAGTTTCATACGGCTTTCAAGAGTAGGCTCATATCCTGGGAAATTTTTTCTGATTATATTATTGATTTCCTCCTCAAAAAGTCTGGTAAAGCTTGTACTGCGTGAACCCTCAAAAAGTATTTTTATTTCGTTTTCATTTGCGAGTACAGACTCTTTAAGACCATTGGTAAATTTTTCGACATCTGTGATTATATATTCCTGATGTTCAACATTACTGAGGCATTTTTGCATAAGCTCGCGTTCAAGTGTTTCAGAAAGGTCATAAATATCACGGTAATGCAGGTAGTATGTAGCCTTGTTGATATTGGCAAGCTCTGTAAGTTCCTTGATAGTAATTTTTTCCAAAGGTTTTTTGGCTCTGAGAGTAAGAAACGCTTCTTTCAGAGCTGCTCTTGTTTTTTTTATACGTAAATCCATTGTAAACACTCCTGATTTATAATTTATTAAAAATATTAAAATGCACTTTGATTATACGGTGATACCAGATAATCAGCAATTTTTGACCTGAGTCAAATAATCAACATATGCGATAATCTGCCTATTGAAATTTGCCGATAATTGTCTTATAATATATTATAGTATATTATTAGATATATGTCAATAGCTTTTTTAATTAATATTATCAGAAAGGAAGATTGTCAGGTGGATATTTGCAGATTCTACAACGGCAGTATTTTTAATGCCTATGAATATCTCGGAGCGCATATCACAAAAAAAGGAACAATATTCCGCACATATGCACCAAATGCGGAATCAATATCACTTGTCGGGGATTTCAACGGCTGGAAAGATATGCCTATGAAAAAAACAGATGACGGAAATTTCTATGAAATAATATGCTCCGCCGCCAAAGAGGGAATGAGATACAAATACCGTATATACACCAGTAAAACCGAATTTATCGACCATGCCGACCCATACGGATTCAGTGCGGAACTGAGACCGGGTACGTGTTCTGTCATACGCAGCCTTTCATATAAATTCAGTGACGAAAAATGGCTGAAAGAAAGAACAGACTGTAAAATAAAACCGCTTAATATATACGAAATTCATCTCGGTTCATGGAAAAAGCCGGAATCAGAAAAAAATCGCGTGGAATGGTATAATTATTCTGAAATAGCAGATATGCTTATAGATTATGTGATTGAAAACGGTTTCAACTATATCGAATTTATGCCGCTTGCGGAACACCCATGCGATGAATCATGGGGATATCAGATAACAGGATTCTTTGCTCCTACATCACGATATGGAACGCCGGTTCAGCTTATGGAACTGGTTGACAAGTGCCACCAAAAAGGCATAGGCGTTATTATGGATTTTGTTCCTGTTCATTTTGCCGTAGACCATTACGGACTCACAGAATATGACGGTACAAAGCTGTATGAATATCCAAGCGATGACATAGGCTATAACGAATGGGGAAGCCGGAACTTTATGCACTCAAAAGGCGAAGTTCAATCGTTTTTGCAGTCTGCTGCCAATTACTGGCTTGATGTATACCATTTTGACGGTCTGCGTATGGACGCAATAAGAAATATGATATACTGGAACGGCGATGAATCACGCGGAGAGAACAAAACGGCAATGGAGTTCCTGAAAAAAATGAACAGCGGTCTGAAAATGCGTCACCCGACAGCTATAATCGCAGCAGAGGATTCCTCGGCATATCCAAATGTCACAAA
The DNA here is from genome assembly GCA_947176565.1 of uncultured Ruminococcus sp. Taxonomy (GTDB): domain Bacteria; phylum Bacillota; class Clostridia; order Oscillospirales; family Ruminococcaceae; genus Ruminococcus. The sequence goes on along the minus strand of CAMWRC010000192.1, from coordinate 1,610 downwards.
GCCCGTAAGCATGGGCGGACTGGGATTTGACTACAAATGGGATATGGGCTGGATGCACGATACTCTCGAATATCTCCAGACTTCTCCGATGTACCGCAGCAGGGATTACTATAAGCTTGCATTTTCAATGCAGTATTTCTATAACGAAAATTATATACTTCCGCTTTCACATGATGAAGTAGTTCACGGAAAGGCAACAATAGTCCAGAAAATGCATGGAGATTATGAACGGAAATTTCCGCAGGCAAAACTTTTATATATGTATATGGCAGTCCACCCCGGCAAGATGCTGAATTTTATGGGCAGCGAATTTGGGCAGCTTCGGGAATGGGACGAAAAACGCGAGCAGGACTGGGATATGCTTAAATATCCGCTTCACGATTCGTTCAGGGAGTTTGTCCGTGCCATAAACCGGCTGTATCTTAACTGCACAGCACTTCATTATGACTATGACCCGCTTAATTTTGAATGGGTTGACTGCAAATCTGTTGACAGATGTATATATGCCATACGCCGCAAGAGCGGAACAGGCGATGTACTGGCAATCCTCAATTTCTCGGACTGGAAACATTCCGGCTATAAGGTCAAAATAGGCGAGGATTACAGGGAAAGGATTCTCATAGATACCGACTGGAACAGCTTCAGCGGTGATACTCATGATGCCGAAACAGAATATATACGCACAAAAGATAGTCTCATAATGGACGTTCAGCCGTTCAGCGGAAAGATGTTTTTTCTCAAGCATAAACCAGAAAATCCTGAATTAAAAAATCACTGAATCAAAAAAATATTATATATCTTCCTGAAACGATGAAATGCAGTCCGGATATTCACTGTCACGGTATTCACTGGGAGTACAGCCGCGATGTTTCCTGAACTGTCTCATAAAATACGAATCGCTTTCATATCCGCATTTTTCCGCAATCAATCCGATTGAAAGCTTTGTTTCTTTCAGCAGACGGCAGGCGTATGAAAGCCGGCTTTCTATAATATCCTGCTTGAATGTCACTCCGAAAGCCTCCATATATATCCTGTGAAAATATGTCCGGCTGACCGCAAGACGGCGGCACAGCTCATCAACGGTATGTGTTTTCACAGGATTTTCATATATTTCACTGCGAATCTTCCGCAGCTGTCCGTAATGCGGAACTTTACTTTTCGGCAATGACTTCATATGAATATTTTCTTCAAGACAGATAAGAATTATCCGCATATAAAGCTCACTAAGCTCATTTTTTCGCTTTGATCCTGTATGCCTGTGCATTTCCATATTTTTTACCGCAACGGATATGTTATAATCGTTATGAAGCTCTATCGGTGTGTCAAGCGGTATTTCAAGTCCGCCGATGTACTGTCTGTCCCCCGACGACAGCCGGAATCTTATCATATCATATCTCAATCCCTTTGAAACTGTACCCCGAAAAAACTGCCGTCTGTTTTCAGTGTACAGTATCGCCGATGAACCGCTGAATATCCTGTCAGTTCCGCCTGCTGTTATTATAACAGGCGTGCGGAATACGTATAGACAACATTCCGGAAATGCTTCGCCGTTCATGGGGAGACTTCTTTGTTCGTTCGTTGAAATTTTTATAATTTTCATATCATTAACC
>CAMWRC010000191.1 GCA_947176565.1 uncultured Ruminococcus sp. | reverse complement strand
TTATAGCACATTCCGGAAAATTTGTCTATAGCAAATCATATGTTTTTTTGTGAAATGTTGTCTTTTACAGAAAAATCTGCACGAAATTATAAAAAAATCTTGACGTATTGTGAATAATAGGTTATAATAATATTACGATTGTGTGAAAGAACACGAATTTTCAAGTTAAAGGAGAAGAAAATGAAAAGTTCAGAAATTATTATCCTGATAACCATTTTAGCATATCTTGCTGTTATGGTTGTCATCGGCATTGTGTTTTCTAAAAAAAATTCCAATGTCGGCGATTTTTACCTCGGCGGACGGAAGCTCGGTCCAATTGTAACCGCTATGAGCGCGGAAGCATCAGATATGAGTTCATGGCTTCTTATGGGACTCCCCGGAGTCGCATATCTCACAGGCGGTGCGGAAGCTGGCTGGACTGCTATCGGTCTTGCTGTCGGAACATACATCAACTGGCTTATAGTAGCCAAAAAACTGAGAATATATTCCCAGAAATGCCATGCAATAACCATTCCGGATTTCTTTGCAAACAGATACCGCGATAAAAAGGCTGTTATGGGAATCGCTGCAATTATTATCCTGATATTTTTCGTTCCGTATACCGCGTCAGGATTTTCAGCCTGCGGAAAGCTTTTCAGTTCGCTTTTCGGCTGGGAATACCATACAGCAATGATAATCAGTGCTATTATAATAATCGCATATACGTGTACAGGTGGATTCCTTGCGGCAAGCTTTACCGACCTTATTCAGAGTATAGTTATGACCCTTGCACTCATAAGTATCGTGATTTTCGGTGCAGTCACAGCAGGCGGTATGGATAATGTAATCGAAAATGCAAAATCAATTCCCGGTTACTTCTCGCTTTCAAATATCTATAATACCGAAACCGGAAGTTCAGACAAATATTCCCTGCTTACAATAGCATCACTTATGGCATGGGGACTCGGATATTTCGGTATGCCTCACGTTCTTCTTCGATTCATGGCAATCGAAAACAAGGACAAGGTCAAAACTTCACGCCGTATTGCTTCTGTATGGGTTGTCATTTCAATGGCAGTCGCTATATTTATCGGATTTATCGGAAACGCTGTCACAAAGACCGGAAATCTTGAAGTTCTCGACGGCAGCAATTCCGAAACTATAATTATCCGCATTGCTCAGATAATGAGTGAAAAACACATACTTCTTGCCATTGTAGCAGGTCTTGTGTTCTCCGGTATCCTCGCCTGCACTATGTCAACATCGGATTCCCAGCTGCTTGCGGCATCGTCAAGTATGTCAGAAAATATAATCAAGGGCGTACTCGGCATAAAACTCACGGACAAGCAGTCAATGTTTGCTGCACGTATAGTTCTTCTTGTAATCGCATTGCTCGGCGTTGTACTTGCATGGGACAGCGACAGTTCCGTATTCCGTATCGTATCATTTGCATGGGCAGGTTTCGGAGCTACTTTCGGTCCTGCAATGCTTGCCGCACTTTTCTGGAAGCGTTCCAATAAGTACGGAATAATCGCCGGAATGACTGCCGGAGCTGTTATGGTTTTTGTATGGAAATTCGGTATAGCTAAGATTGGCGGAATTTTTGCAATATACGAACTTCTGCCGGCATTTATAGTCGGACTTGCTGCGATTGTTATTGTATCGCTGCTGACAAAATCTCCCGAAAAGGAAATTGTTGAGGAATTTGAATCAGTTTCCGCTGAACTTAAAGCCTGAAAAATATATTCATAAACTGCGCGTCTTTCCGGCATAATCCGCTGAAAAGACGTGCAGTTTATTTTTTTGATTCATTATAATCCGAAGCTTATGGAAAGGGCTGTATTCACCTTATCCATCGAATTAAGGTCAAGCTCTCCCATTTTGTCGCCAAGACGCTTTTTATCAATCGTGCGTATCTGTTCAAGCAGTACCACACTGTCGCGTGAAAGTCCGCATTTATCTGCCTGCACATCAATATGCGTTGGCAGACGGTTTTTATCCTGACGGCTTGTGATTGCAGCCGCAATCACTGTCGGACTGTAACGATTGCCGACATCATTCTGGACGATAAGTACGGGTCTGAATCCTCCCTGCTCCGAACCAACAACCGGACTGAGGTCGGCGTAATATATTTCTCCTCGTTTAACGCTTGGCGTTGTCATTTTATTTTACCTCCCTGAAAAAAGTCGGGACCCCTGTCCCTTGTATCTGTATTATTACACGGAATCCGTAGAATATTCACATATGCTATTATATGAATTTCGGTAATCCCTGTTGATTTGATTGCTGTTATCATTTCTGGCGGATTGCCGCGAAAGGAAAAAAAGCTTGATATTTTATTGTCAAATTTGTCTGATATTACAATTTTTTGGGAAAGTCTCCGTTTCACTTGCTATTCTGATGAATTTGTGATATAATATAGTGGATTCAGTATATATGCTGATTTAAGATTCTTGACTAAAGAAAGGTTGTTTTTTATGGCTAACAGTAAAGGCGGAAAGAAAATCGCTATTCTCGGCGCAGGAAATGTAGGCGCAACCTGTGCATATACATTCGCAGTTGCAGGTACCTGCTCAGACATCGTACTTATAGATATTAATAAGGAAAGAGCTAAGGGCGAAGCAATGGATATTCGTCAGGGCGTTTCATTCAGCCACAATGTTGAAGTAATAGACGGCACATATGACGATATAGCCGGTGCGGATATAGTTGTTGTAACACTTGGTCTTGCACGTAAACCCGGTCAGACACGTATCGACCTCGCTCAGGCAAATGTCAATATCATAAAGGACGTTATGCCGAAAATCGCAAAGACTGCCCCCGATGCAATATACGTCGTTGTAAGCAATCCTGTTGATGTTATTACTTATGCTATACTTAAATGTACTGACCTTAAACCTAATCAGGTTATAGGTTCGGGTACTGCTCTTGATACATCGCGTCTGCGTTCAAGTATTGCCGACCATCTCGATATAAGCCCGAACAGCGTTCATGCGTATGTTTTCGGCGAACACGGCGATACTTCAATGATACCATGGTCAATAACAAATATTGCCGGAAGCTCCATGGAAGAATATTGCAGCCTTCAGAATCATCCTAACATCGACGAGGACGAAATAATCGAAGAAGTCCGTAAAGCAGGAGGCGAAGTAATCAAGCGCAAAGGTGCTACATTCTATGCTATCTCCCTCACAGTAAATAAAATCTGCGATGATATTCTCCGCGATGCAAATAATATACTCACTGTTTCAAGTTTCGTGAACGGAAGATATGGAATTGACGGCGTATGCCTCAGCCTGCCGGCAGTTATCGGCGGTCACGGCATTGAAAAGGAAGTTTCCCCGACACTTACAGAGGACGAAATCAAAAAACTCCATGCAAGTGCTGAGGCTCTCAAAAATGTTATAAACAGTCTTGAATTTTAATTAGTATGTTTGGG
>CAMWRC010000190.1 GCA_947176565.1 uncultured Ruminococcus sp. | reverse complement strand
GAACAGCTCGGCAGTCATAATCTGAGAATTTATCTGAACGATGATGTCAAAGGCTGTGAACTCGGCGGCGCACTGAAAAATATTATCGCTCTGTGCTGTGGAATCTGCGACGGAATGGGCGGAGGCGATAATACAAAAGCTGCTCTAATGACACGCGGAATCCATGAAATAGCAAAGCTCGGAACTGCTGCTGGAGCAAAGGTTGCGACATTCAGCGGTCTTACCGGTATCGGCGACCTGATTGTAACGTGTACAAGTGTTCATAGCAGAAATGCGCGTGCAGGAAGATTAATCGGTCAGGGAATGTCTCCTGAGGAAGCTGTACGTCAGGTCGGTACTGTCGAGGGATATGTCTGCTGTAACGCCGCATATAAGCTTGCAAAGAAATTAGGTGTGGAAATGCCTATAACCGAACAGCTCAATAAAGTTCTGTTTCATGGCGGAAATGCACAGGAAGCTATTACTGTACTCATGAACCGTCCCATGATATACGAACATGAAGAACTGCATTTATAATATGAGGTGATTTGTTATGCCGGAAATTATTAAATATCAGGGACATATCCGTAACTGGAAAAGTCTCTGCGATGAACTTGGAATTGATAAGAATATTAGCAGGGAACAGCGCGAATATCAAATCATTGAAAAAGCTTACGCCAAATGGGGAAATTCAATTGCTGAACATCTTTACGGAATGTTCGCCTTTGCCATTAAGGATAATGACCGGATTTTCGCATTGCGCGACCATTTCGGAACTGTGCCGTTCTATTATTATGTAACAGCTGATAAAAAACTGCTCTGCGGTTCGACAATCCGCGAAATTATGGCTGAATCCGGATTTGTAAAGGAACTCAATGCCGATATGCTCCAGATTTATCTTACGCTGACTTATGTTGCAGGTGAAGATACATTTTTCAAAGGCGTGAAAAAGCTTATGCCGGGTCACTGGCTGGAATTTAAATACGGCGAACTCAAAATTGAACGCTATTGGAAGCCCGATTTCAAGCCGGATTACAGCAAATCGCTTGATGAATGGGCTGATGAAATTCACAGCACTATCCAGCAGATTATGCCGGAGGTTCTTGATGAAAACGAGACGGCAGAATCATTCTTGTCAGGCGGAGTTGATTCGTCATACGTACTTGCAATATCAAAGGCAAATCGTGCGGATTCCTGCGGATATGAGGACGAGAGATTTGACGAGTCTCCGCTCGCTGAGAAAACTGCTGAGCTTCTCGGTGTGGAGTTTTCACGTTCAGTAATAACTCCTGAAAGCTATTTTGAAACGGTTCCGTATGTCATGGAAAATATGGAACAGCCCCTCGGTGATGCTTCTGCGATTGTCTTTGCACTTGGCTGTAAGGCGGCGGCTGAACATACAAAAATCTGTTATTCGGGAGAGGGTTCAGATGAATTTTTCGGCGGCTACAATATGTACCGGAACGCCGAAAGATATGGCGATAATCTGAAAAATTTCTATGTCGGCAATACAAACATAATGAAAGAGGACGAAAAGCAGCGTATTTTAAAAAGCTATAATCCTGATGTTCTGCCGATTAATCTTGTCAAATACATTTACGAGGAAACAGAGGGGCTTGACCCGCTTACAAAGATGTCCGATGTGGATATACAGATATGGCTTGAGGGCGATATTTATCTGAATGTCAACAAGATGAGCCGTTCCGCAGGTCTTGAAATCCGTATGCCGCTTACCGACAGACGAATTTTCAATATTGCGTCCCGTATGCCCTCGGAATACAAGGTAAATGATGTTACTAATAAAGTAGCTTTCAGAACTGCCGCCGCTAAGGTTCTTCCGGAAGAAATTGCATTCCGTAAGAAACTGGGATTCATAGTGCCGATAAGAATATGGCTTGCCGATGAACGCTATAACGCTGATGTGCGCGCTAAATTCAGCAGCGAAAATGCAGCTAAATTCTTTGATGTTGCCGAAATTCAGGCGATTTTTGATGACTACACAGGCGGAAATTCCGATAACTGGAGAAAAATCTGGACTATTTATACGTTCCTTGTGTGGTATGAAATTTATTTTGGATAAAGAGGGTTAAAAAATGTCAGAAATTGTTACAAGATTTGCTCCATCGCCTACAGGATTCATGCATATAGGAAATCTGCGTACTGCATTATATTCCTATCTGCTTTCAAAATCTCAGGGCGGAAAGTTTATACTCAGAATTGAAGATACAGATCAGGTACGCCTTGTTGACGGTGCTGTAGATGTTATTCTTGATACGCTTAAAATGACAGGTATCGGCTATGATGAAGGTCCGGATTCCGACGGCGGTCACGGTCCGTATGTTCAGAGCCAGCGTCTGCCGATATACAGGGAATATGCAGAAAAACTCGTTGAATCCGGTCACGCCTACTACTGTTTCTGTACTCAGGAGAGACTTGATTCCTTGAAAGATGATAAGGGTATAGGCGGATATGACGGTCACTGCCGGAATCTCTCAGAAGAAGAAATCAAAAAGAATATATCTGACGGCGTACCATATGTAATCCGTCAGAGAATGCCTGATGAGGGAAAGACTTCATATACGGACGTAGTGTACGGGGAAGTTGAAATTGACAACAGTGAACTCCGTGACCAGATAATGATAAAGGCGGACGGTTATCCGACATATAATTTCTGTCACGTCGTTGATGATTATCTTATGGGAGTTACTCATGTTGTTCGCGGAAATGAATATCTTACATCAACTCCGAAATACTGTCTGCTTTATGATGCTTTCGGCTGGGAACGTCCGACATATGTACATCTTCCGCTTCTTATGGGAAAAGATGCCGACGGAAATGTATCAAAACTTTCAAAGCGTCACGGCGCGGTAAGTTTTCAGGATTTGGTTAATGCCGGCTATCTTCCGGAGGCAATCGTTAATTATATCGCTCTCCTCGGCTGGTGTCCAAAAGAAAGCAATCAGGAAATTTTCAGCATGGACGAACTGAAATCCAGTTTCAGCATTGAGGGTCTGAGCAAATCTCCGGCTGTATTTGATTATGAAAAGCTGAAATGGTTCAATTCTGAATATATCAAGGCTATGCCTGATGATAAATACGAGGAAAAAGCAATTCCGATCCTTGAAAATCTCTGCGCGGACTATATCAATAAAAAGAAACTTGCTTCGCTTCTTCATACAAGAATTTCATATTTCGGTGAGATAGAGAGCTTTATCAGCTTTGTGACAAATCGTCTTGATATGGACAGCAGTCTTTATACAAACAAGAAAAACAAGACTACTCCTGAAAATTGCAGGGAAGTATTAGCAGATGTTCTGCCTTTGCTTGAATCAGTAGATAACTGGAATAATGATGTGCTTTTTGCTTTGCTGAAAGAGTATTCAGCCTCTAAAGAGAAAAAAGCCGGTGCGGTAATGTGGGCAGTACGAATCGCTGTAGGACGTCAGGCAGTTACTCCCGGCGGAGCTACTGAACTC
>CAMWRC010000189.1 GCA_947176565.1 uncultured Ruminococcus sp. | reverse complement strand
AGTCTGCACCGTTCAACGTGGCGGAGAAATTAATGAACAAGACAGATTCCGTCTCCTGCTCCCTCAATAAGTCCGGGAATATCAGCCATAACAAAAGATTTTTCCTCTGATTTGACCACGCCCAGAACAGGAGTAAGCGTTGTGAAATGATAATTTGCGATTTTTGGTTTAGCCGCGCTTACTACGGATATAAGAGTTGATTTCCCTACATTTGGGAATCCTACGAGACCCACATCAGCAAGAAGTTTCAGTTCAAGAGTTACTTCAAACTCCTCACCCGGATAGCCCGGCTTTGCAAATTTCGGTATCTGACGGGTAGGAGTTGCAAAATGAACGTTGCCCTTTCCGCCCATTCCTCCTCTTGCAAGTATCTTAGGCTCGTCCGAGGACATATCCGCCATAATTCTTCCTGTATTCGCATCGCGGATAAGCGTTCCACGCGGAACACGTATAACAAGCGGTTCTGCGCTTTTTCCGGTACAGTTGCGTGACGAACCGTTCTGTCCGCGTTCAGCAATATATTTTCTTTTGTATCTGAAATCAATAAGCGTTGAGAAATTATCATCTACCTGAAAGACAATATCTCCGCCGCGTCCGCCGTCTCCGCCGTCAGGACCTCCTGCTGCAACATATTTTTCACGGTGAAATGATACTGCACCGTCGCCGCCGTCGCCTGCCTTGATTTTTATTTTAGCCTTATCAACGAACATTATAACCTCCCTGATGGCTATGATATTTCAGGAATATCTGCACAGATATTTCTGAAATACCCTTTTAACGAAAAATCCCAAGCCAGAGCTCGGGATTTATTGTGCAGAAATTGCTTACTGTTCTGTGTAAACAGAAACTTTTTTGCGGTCTCTGCCGAGACGTTCAAATTTAACTTTTCCGCTTACTGTAGCGAAAATAGTATCATCTGAACCGATACCAACACCAACACCAGGGTGAATATGTGTACCTCTCTGACGCACGATGATGTTGCCTGCCTTGACAAACTGACCGTCTGCGCGCTTAACGCCGAGTCTTTTTGACTCAGAGTCACGACCGTTCTTTGTAGAACCAACGCCCTTCTTGTGAGCGAAGAACTGCATACTAATCTTGAACATAGTTACACCTCCGAAATAGTAATTCTGATAGTCTCCGGAAATTCCTCAGAAACGGACTGAATATGAGCTTTCAGCTGATTCAGAAGCTGAAACTGTGCATATTCCGCTGTTCTGACAATACATCTGATGATATTTTCTTCTGCTGAAACTTCCGGCTCACAGCCGAAAGCATCAAGCAGATTAACAGTAAGCTGCACAGCTGATGAAACTGCTGCGCACACTATATCGCTGCCCGATTCCGCATAGCCTGAATGACCGCTGATGTCAAATCCGCAGAGACTCCCGTTCTTTTTGTGAAATTCAGCCCGAATCATTTACTCAAGCCTTAATAGCTTCGATTTTAACCTGTGTGTATGGCTGTCTGTGACCCTGCTTTCTCTTTTCGCTCTTCTTGGGCTTGTAAGTGAAAACAGTAATCTTCTTTGACTTACCATTCTTAACTACCTTAGCTTCAACAGCAGCACCCTCAACATAGGGAGTACCTACCTTGATTCCGTCATCTGCTCCGAGAGCGACAACCTTATCGAAAGTAACAGTTTCATCAGCCTCAACTGCGAGTTTTTCGATGAATACAACATCTCCCTCTTTGACCTGATACTGTTTTCCGCCGGTTTCAATAACTGCGTACATTTCTGGCACCTGCCTTTTCCTGAAAACTCGCTGCATCAGGCGTGTACAAACATCTTGAAAGCCTGTCTGCAAGCGGCATAAATTATTATATCACATTTTTCCATATTTGTCAAGGAGAATTTTCAAAAAAACATGAAAATTTATTCTTTTGTCTGTTTGACAAAGAAATAAAATTATGATATAATTTATACACTAAATACTGGAAAAAATTTCCAGATAAATCAAGAAGGTGATTATTTGAGTATTTTTGATGTGTTCGACCGGATTTCACAGGATTCGACGGGAAAAAGAGGTAAAATAGAATATGTGATAGCAGGACTTGGCAATATCGGCATGGAATATGATGGTACACGTCATAATGCCGGATTCTTTACTGTTGACAGACTTGCTGAGAATTACGGCGTAAATATAAACAGGCTTCAGTTCCACGGAAAAACAGTCGACGTAACTATAAACGGCATACGCTGTCTTATCCTGAAGCCATCAACATATATGAACAACAGCGGTGAATCAATTGTGCAGGCACTTGATTTCTATAAACTTGACATTGAAAAGCTTATCGTAATATACGACGATATTTCACTTGAACCGGGAAAACTCAGAATACGCCGGAAAGGCAGTCACGGCGGTCATAACGGAATACGCAGTATAATAGAACTTACCGGCAGTGAAGATTTTCAGCGTATAAAAATCGGAGTAGGCAAAAAACCGCACCCCGATTATGACCTCGCAAAATGGGTGCTTGGAAAGTTCAGAAAGGACGACGTACAGAAACTCAGTAATGCGGCGGACAACGCTGTTGAATGTATAAAGCTTATGGTACAGGGCAGAACTGATGAGGCAATGAACAGATTTAATTCTTGACGGGGTGAGTAGGTGGAAGTATTCAGCAATATTTTCCATGAACTTTCGGGATATAAAAGTATCGCCGAATGTATTGACAAAAAAATAACGCCTGTCTCTGTGACAGGTCTTTCGCATATTCACAGGGCGCATATGATTTCTGCACTTGAAAGCGGCGGAGTGAATCTTGTGATAACAGGCTCAGAAGCAGAAGCAAAACAGCTCTGCGATGATATAAACATGATGACCGAAAAAGAATCAGCTGTTCTTTTTCCGTCCCGCGAACAGATATTTATGCCTGTGGACAGCGCAAATCATGAATATGAATATATGCGTATCGCAGCTCTTGCACGGGCTGTACGGAATAAATGCCGTGTGATATGTGCGGCAGCCGAAGCCGTCATGCAGCCGGTTATTCCGCCTGATGTGCTTATATCTGCATCTCTGGAAATAAATTCCGATATGACAATCGACCGCGACGACCTATGTCAGCATCTGGTGAAACTCGGCTATCAGCGATGCGAAAAGGTTGACGGAGCTTCACAGTTTTCAGTCCGAGGAAGTATTGTTGATGTGTTTCCGGTACAGGCGGAAAATCCGGTACGTATAGAATTATGGGGCGACCAGATAGATACTATGGCGGAATTTGATGTCAGCACTCAGCGCAGAACAGATATATCCGCGGAATATATCGAAATACCGCCTGCAAGTGAAATAATATGCGGAAATGATGAACTTGCAGACAAACTTGAATCACTTCTGAAACGCGTCCGAGGAAAATATACGGAATCAGTCCGCGCAAATCTCGGAGCTGATGTGAAACGTCTCCGCGCCGGCGAAATACTTCCTCACGGAATGAAATACTATTCTATTGTATACAAAC
>CAMWRC010000188.1 GCA_947176565.1 uncultured Ruminococcus sp. | reverse complement strand
ACCTACGCTTATATTATGCTCCGGACAAGCAAAGTTTCGCGAAAAAATAATTTCATCTCCGCCGATTATATCTACTGCCGCAATCCCGTCTGAAAGCTTGAATATTGTTTCAAGACTATCAGTTATTCTTGATTCTAAACCTTTCTTGATGACTATTCTGTCTACTATTATATCTATATTATGCTTCCTATTTTTTTCAAGCTTTATATCTTCTGTAAGTTCATAGACTATTCCGTCTATACGAACACGTACAAAACCTGATTTTTTAGCACTTTCAAGTTCTTTTGCATACTGCCCTTTCCTGTTCCGGACTATAGGAGCAAGAAGCTGTACCTTTGTTCCGACCGGAAGTTCCATTATTCTGTCAACCATCTGGTCTATGGTCTGCTGTGATATTTCTCTGCCGCATACAGGACAATGTGGTATTCCTATTCTTGCATAGAGAAGTCTGAGATAATCATATATTTCTGTTACGGTTCCTACTGTGGAACGCGGATTTTTTGAAGTCGTTTTCTGGTCAATTGAAATAGCCGGAGAAAGTCCCTCTATGCTGTCAACGTCCGGCTTTTCCATCTGACCGAGAAACATACGGGCATACGAGGAAAGACTCTCTACATAACGCCGCTGACCTTCTGCATATATGGTATCAAATGCAAGAGAAGATTTTCCCGAACCGGACAGACCAGTCATTACAATAAACTTATCACGAGGCAGTTTAACATCAATATTTTTTAAATTATTCGCTCTTGCGCCTTTTATAACTATTTTGTCAGTCATTGCCGTTTACCTCCAAAATCATATCCCTTACTTCCATAAGACAGAATCCAAGAAGATTTTCACCATTCCAGCAATTCGGATTTTCAATACCTGAATTATTTGCAGACATTCCGATTCCCCATATTTTATCATACGGACTTGCTTCAACAAGTATTCTGTTACCTGTATTCAGCAGAAACTCTTTCAATTCCTGATTCTGTGAAAATTTGGCATAATTTCCTTTTATGACGATAGCAGTCTTGTTGTTGTTCCATATTTCTTCATTGAAACCTGATATTCTGCGTCCAAGTGCCTTGAACTGATTAGGGTGACCAGATTTCATAATTTCAGTATTTATTTTTTCATCTCCGAACAGCAGAGCTTTTTGTGACATCATATACTGTTCAGCTGTATGATATTCAACGCCATCAACTGTAAATTTACAATCATACCACTGACTGAAACAGCTTTTTGTAATAACTCCGTCTGATGACGGTCTGTGACCCCAGAAGAAAACAAATTTCATTTTCTCCCCATTGTCAGATTTTTTTATCATACTGTCTCTTGTATACTTCATGCTATTCTCCCTTTAATTCATTTATTTTGTCACGCAGATATGCAGCGTGTTCAAACTCAAGCATTTTCGCTGCATTTTTCATCTCGACAGTAAGTCTTTCAATGAGTTCCTGACGTTCAGCAGCTGACATTTTCTTTCTGCTTGTCTTTGCATCAACTTTTTTCTTTGATGTTATTTCTATAACATCACGTATATTTTTTACAACAGTCTGAGGAATAATTCCATGCTTATCATTAAAAGCAGTCTGCAATGTTCTTCTTCGTTCTGTCTCTATAATAGCACGTTCCATTGAACCGGTGACCGTATCAGCATACATGATGACATGACCATTTGCATTACGTGCGGCACGTCCTATGGTCTGTATGAGCGATGTTTCACTTCTGAGGAATCCCTCTTTATCCGCATCAAGTATCGCTATAAGACTTACTTCCGGTATATCAAGACCTTCACGGAGGAGATTTATTCCGACAAGCACATCAAATTCGCCGCTTCTTAAATCTTTTATAATATCCATACGCTCTATTGTATCAATATCATGGTGAAGATAACGTATTTTTATACCTGCATTTTCGTAGTAAGATGTCAGACTCTCTGCCATTTTCTTTGTAAGAGTCGTTATCAGAACCCTTTCCCCTTTTTGTATGCGAATATTGATTTCAGAATAAAGGTCATCAATCTGACCCTCAGTAGGTCTGACAGTTATTTCAGGGTCTACAAGTCCTGTCGGTCGTATGAGCTGTTCTACAATTATATCTGTACGTTCACGTTCTATCTGTCCGGGAGTCGCGCTTACATATATCGCCTGATTTATATGATTGGTGAATTCATCAAAATTAAGCGGTCTGTTGTCATACGCACTCGGCAGACGGAATCCATAATCTATAAGTGTCTTTTTTCTCGCATGGTCGCCCGCATACATTCCGCGCACCTGAGGCAGTGTGACATGACTTTCATCAACTATGAGAAGAAAATCTTCCGGAAAATGGTCAAGCAGTGTCATTGGAGTGCTTCCCGGAGTTCTTCCGGATAATACACGTGAATAATTTTCAACTCCACTGCAATATCCTACCTCACGTATCATCTCCATATCATAATGTGTACGCTGTTCTATTCGCTGCGCTTCTATCAGTTTATTATTCTGCCTGAAATATTCAATACGTTCTTCAAGTTCTCTGTCAAGCTCCTTCATTGCCGATTCCAGCTTATCTGTTCCGACTATATAGTGTGATGCCGGAAAAACTGCTGCATATTTTACAATTGCCTTGACTTCGCCTGTAACCGTATTTATTTCAGATATTCTGTCTACCTCATCACCAAAAAATTCAACTCTTAATACCGTATCGCTTGAACGAGCCGGAAAAATTTCAAGTACATCGCCGCGTACTCTGAATCTGTTTCGTTCAAATGCTATATCATTTCTTTCATAGCGTATTCTCACAAGCTCATGTATTATCTCATCTCTTGATTTTTCCATTCCCTGACGTATAGAAACAATACCTGCACGGTATTCTTCAGGACTTCCAAGTGAATATATACACGAAACGCTTGACACAATTATTACATCTTTACGCTCTGCAAGTGATGATGTTGCGGAATGACGCAGCTTATCTATTTCATCATTTATGGAAGATACTTTCTCAATGTAACTGTCTGTACTTGCCACATATGCTTCCGGCTGGTAATAATCATAATATGACACAAAATATTCCACTGCATTTTCAGGAAAAAATTCTTTAAATTCCGAGCATAACTGTGCCGCAAGAATCTTATTATGTGCAAGTACAAGAGTAGGCTTATTTACACGTTCAATGACATTTGCCATTGTAAAAGTTTTTCCTGAACCTGTTACACCAAGAAGTATCTGTTCCTTTCTCCCGTTATTCAGACCATCAACAAGTTTTTCGATTGCCTGCGGCTGGTCTCCGGCAGGAACATAATCTGAATGCAACTTAAATTTATCCATATAAAAACCTCCGATTACTCAGTACGATTCTTCATCACACAAGACTGAATATCAAGCGAATCGAATCCCAGCAATGCACCTTTTGATTTTGTCCTGCAATATCTTTCGCAAGACGTTTTTTACCAGATATGAATTAATTTCATGAGTTCTGCCAACAAGAGTTCTCCTGTTCTATACTTGAA
>CAMWRC010000187.1 GCA_947176565.1 uncultured Ruminococcus sp. | reverse complement strand
AAGGAATGAAACATAAAAGTTTACTTTATAACTTTTTATAAGTTTTCAGTAACGGTGTTGTTTTATGATGAACTGTATCAGATATTCGTTTAAAAAAATTATAAGCTTCATGACCGCCGTCACCATGATATTCGCAATATCAGCATTTCCGAAGAATACTTCTGAGGCGGTACAGATTCCGGAAACAAATCTCAAGGAAATGGCAAACGAACTCGCTTTCCTCGTAAATGAATTTCGCGCCGAAAACGGTCTCAATCCTGTATATGTCGTTCCATACATGAATGATATGGCAACCGTGCGTGCAAGAGAATGTATAGCCGATTTCGGTCACTTAAGACCCGACGGCTCAAAGTTCTCCACAATCATTGACGATTCAATCGTTCCATACGATGTGATTTTTGAAAATATCGCAGCCGGCAGAGAAACACCGGCAGAAACACTCGAACAGTGGAAAAATTCTGAAAAACACGTCGGTGTTATCCTGAGACCTGATGTTACACACATGGGCGTTGGTGTAGGCTATGAGGAAAACAGCATATACCAGTGGTACTGGGAACAGAATTTTGCTATATGCGAAGAAGATATTCAGGGTCAGTATATCCCCACCAGATATGAGATAACTCCGCAGGCAGAGGGCGATATTACAGGCGATGCAGTTGTTGATTCCTATGATTATATCGCGCTTGCTGATTATATTTACAAGAAAAAGAATGATATACCGGTTTATCTCAATGATGCTCAGCTTGAAACGGCTGACTGTTTCCGCGACGGTTTAATTACAGAAGCCGATGCAAAAGTAATGGTACGGTACATTCTCGGCGAATACACTACACTGCCTTTCGTATTCTGATTTATTTAATGTAAACTCCTCTTTCATATTTTACCTCTTTTTCAAGAAAAAGTGCTGCCTGTCATTATCTGCGGGCAGTGCTTTTTTATTCTCTTTATTATTAATCAGTTATTAAAGAGATGGTGCAGGAATATTTTATTTTTATTGTATTAAACTCAAAGTATAAATAATCCTGATTTATCCTACAGAAAAAGCACTCAAAATATACATGACGTATTTTTCAAGGATAAATCCTGTTTTTTAGGGTGTAAAATGCCTGAAATAAATGATATAATCTAATCATAGAAAAGAACACAACACGATTTAAATAAATCTTAGATAAAACATAAAATTCTTAGAGGTGCTGATTATGATGACTAACACAATTAACATGATAAAGAAAATGTTCAGCTTAGCAGCTGCAATGATGATGATAACTGCAATGATGGCTTATATCCCGAATGCTAAAGCTACTGAAGAACTCAACGTTGAAGCTTCAATCAACGAAATGGCAGAGCTTATCAACAATGCAAGAAAAAATAATGGTCTCAGTGAAGTTTATGTTCTTCCGTATCTTAATGAGGTTGCTGAGGTAAGAGCTATTGAAACTGCAATTGACTACAGCCATATCCGCAGAAACGGATTCAATTTTGATTCAGCTGTTGATACTTCAGTTGTTGACTTTACATTTGCAGCAGAAAATATTTCCGCAGGTAATGCTACAGCAGAGGAAACATTCGCAGTATGGCAGTCAGATGAAAACAGCATCGCAAAAATCATGACTGAAAATGCTACACATATCGGAGTAGGCATCGTTTATGATGAGGAATCAGAATACGGCTACTACTGGCAGACAACAGTCATCGCAACAGAACAGCACTTTGCAGATGAATATATTCCCGGCAAATCAGCAGAAGCATCTTCTGCTGACGGCGACATCACAGGTGACGGAATCGTGAATACATATGATTATATCGCGCTTGCCGGCTATATCACAAAGACTTCCCGCGGAATTTCCATAGATTTCACACAGGAACAGCTCGAAAAAGCCGACTGCTTCAGCGACGGAATGATTACAGAAGCTGATGCAAAGGTAATGGCAGGATTCCTCCTCGGGGAATATAAATCACTCCCGTTTGTGTTCTGATATAGTAAATCAGCTTTAAATTCAAATAAATATTAAAACTGACAATTTCCTACCTACCTTTAATATACACACCAAAAAATCCGCCATTAAGGCGGATTTTTTGGTATTCAGGGAAAAATTATCCTGAAAAGAATGTTCAATTTTTATCCAGCTTATGAGAATTGCTTTTGATATGCTTTCCGATTATCTCAGATACATCGCTGATTGCCATAAATGCTGAATAGTCATCATTGCTGACAATCTTTCGGAGAGTGGGTATCTCGATACGCGTTACCACGCAGTAAAGAATTATTTTTTCGCCTGAAATAAGTCCGCTGCCTTCCATAAGCGTGACTGTTCTGCCAAGCTTATGATAAATATCGTTGGCTATTTCCTTGCCCTGATTGGTGATTATCATTACCGCCTTGCCTTGCTGCATACCGGTATTGACAAAATCCTCTATCTTCGAGACGATAAAATAAGTGAGCAGACTGTACAGCGCACGGTCAAGACCAAAAAGCGTGCCTGCTGTAAGATAAATCAGAACGTTGCAAAACAGCACAATTTGTCCTACCGAAAAATTAAATTTCCGGCTGACCATAACAGCAACTGCTTCTGTGCCGTCAAGACAACCACCGTTCAGCAACACCAATCCTACGCCGAATCCGAGCAGTACACCGCCGAACACAGTAGCAAGAAGTTTATCATCAGTAACATGATATTCTGTACTTCCGAAAAATGTCAGCGCAGCGGAAAATACTGCCATAGCAGTAAGTGAACGTAACACAAAGGAACGCTCAAGTTTTTTTCCTCCGATAAAGACAAGCGGAAGATTAAGCGCAAGAGTCATAACACTGAGAGGCAGCGGCGTTTTTGCGCTGACTATCATCGCAATACCTACCATACCTCCATCCATGATGAGTGCAGGAATAAGTATTTGTTCCAGAGAAAATGCAGCAACAACCGCACCTGCTATAATCATCAGATAATTCATAATCTGATGTGTGACTTTATTCTGTAATTTTACATTCAAATTTTTTGCCCCCTCCTGTTTTTTTAACAGTATTATAAATATTCTAACTGTATTAATTATATCAGATGATTTTCAGTTTGTCAACCGTGATATAATCCCGCTGACTATAATACACATATAGTAATGAATTGCTAATATTATGTTAAACTTAAATTTTTTCGGTATTGCAGTTTTAAAAATAATGTGGTATAATATGTACATTGATGTATCAAATATAACACAAAGGAGATTTTTTTATGATAATTCTTGATGAATTAAGACTCGAAATGGTTGGATACCGCAAAGAAATCGAGGAACGTTCCGATGTTCTCAGCATAAATGATGCAAAGAAACGCATTGAAGCTCTCAACGCAGAGACTGCAAAGGACGGATTCTGGGACGACCTTGAAAATTCTCAGAAAGTTCTACAGGAAACAAAAGCTCTTGAACGCAAAATAGAAAAATTCAACAAACTCCATAATGAACTGGAAGACATCTGTCTCCTATACCCATCTGACGCTGCCGACGACTTAATAGGTGT
>CAMWRC010000186.1 GCA_947176565.1 uncultured Ruminococcus sp. | reverse complement strand
GCATTTTTTCTTTCCTCTCTTCTTTTTACTCTTTCATTCATTTCTTCTATGTATTCGTCATTTTTATCTGCAATTTCAGAAATGTATATCTGAATATTACATTCACATTCATGGCGTGCGACAAAGCCACACAGATGTTTCATTGCATCGTTCAGCATTTTCATGTAAGCCCTGAATTCTGCCTGCATTTCAGAAAAGCTTTTACCGTCTGAAAAAGATGTCTGAATCATGGGCTTTTCAGCAAGCTGTTTTCTGAGTTCCTCGTTTTCGGAAGCAAGTCTGTCAATCTCTGATGTGTCCGGTTCCTGAACCGCTACTTCAACAGGACGTGATTGGAGTTCTTTGACCTGCTCTGTAAGAAGTTTTGTCTTATCCAGAAGCATATCCTGTCTTCTCTTTGCACCAGCTCTGAAATCGTCAAATTCGTCCTGTTTCTCCTGCAATTTGTTTTCAAGGGTTTCGATTTGTTCCACAAGGTTTGCCTGAGTTTCCTTGGCTTCCTCAAGTGTGTCATTAATTTCGTACTGCTTTCTGATTGATTCTGCGAGACTGTCTGTAAGTCTCGCCCTGTCGCTGAAAAGCTTGTCGTTCTGCTCTCTGAGTTCCTGTTCATTGGTTTCAAGCCTGCTGATTTCCTCTTTGAGTTTCTTGACGGACGTGCTTTCAAGGTCAACGTTCTGAATGATTTCCTCACGCTGAGGCTCGTCAAGCTTAGCGAGAAGTGCAAGCTTGGTTGTGCCGATTTGTAACATCGATGTTACAAAATTTTCGGGCAGACTTTCAGAAATAGCAATCAGTCTATGTGCCTGCATTCTGCTGAATCCTACCTCATTTTCGCAGTATTCCTCAAAATTCTGATAATTCAGCTCTTTGTAAAGCTTTCCGTCACGCATTTCCTTAAGTCCCTTGCACATCTCGTAAAGCGACTGCTGTGCAAGCTGTGCGTGTATCTTGATGTGCTGATTCAGGGCTACTGCCTTGCTGTAATCAGACGACATCACCAAAATATTTTCATTTTCCACTTGACAAATTCCTTTCTTTGTGTTAAAATTTTGTTAAGTTATTTTGTTTCCCGTCTGAGTTTTCTCAGACGGTTATTTTTTTGTCATGCATTTTCCTTAAACTGTTCAGCGGTTTCTGCCCAGTAGTCTTCGTCCTCGAAGTCACCGTAAGCCGCGGCGGTGTAGTAATCTGCCAGCGACTGAGGCGTTTCAGCTTTCTTGACAGCCGGTTTACGTTCGCGTGCTGCTTTTTCAATGCGGAAAACTTTTACCTCGTCAGCCAAAGTTACGAACACAGCAGCCAAAACCGCACCCGAAATCACAAGCGCATTGAAAACACTGTCAGGAAGTATTAAGAAATCAGGATTCATATCACATCTCCTTTTCAATAATCCCCTCACGCATAAAGCGAATAAATGGGAGCTTCGGAATCTTTACCCTTGTTCCTATGACGATTACAGGAAAGCCCAGACTGTTTACTCCCCTTTTTACGTCTTGTTTTGCCTGTACATTAATGGTGTAAGGATTCACGCCGAGTATAGGCGCAATGTCTTTCGGAATCAAAAAATCACGGTCGATTTTCTCAAGTTCTTCAAGTTTTGGCATGATTTTATACTCCTTTCGGTCTGTTACAATGTATTACGCTTTTTCTGTGATGCTGTTAAGCAAACTCATATTAACCTTTGGTATTGCATTTGAAATAGCAACACTCAGCTTTGTATCCGGCTCATAGAGCTTGATGAAGATAAGTGCATCTGTATATTGATTGAAAGTAAGGTCATTATAAGATGCAACGTTGAAGTGCTTCTGCAAGCTTTTGTAAATATTCGCTATGACACGTTTTCCCACTTTGTCAAAAGTGCTTGCAAAATGACATATTTCAATACTTCTCACTTTTACTGCCGTGCTTATTTCCTTACGGAGCGTGCTGTTGATTCTGCCATAACTGAGAGTTTCCTGTATTGTTATTGTTCTGTCTGCGTCAAGTTTGTTTTCAAGAGCTTTCTGACGCTGTTCAAGTTCGTTCTGTCTCTGTTCCATCTGAATCATGAACTGCAACTGTGGTGAGAGGGTGGAGAAGTTAGACTGTACTTTCTGAACTCTGAAATAGTTCTCAACAAGAAAATCATAAACTTCCCATGCCTTATCGGTGTTCAGGCTCTTTGCGTGGAGCAACGCTCCTTTTTCTGTCCAAAGGTAAAGTGTGCGGATTTTGCTTGAATTTTGCAATCCGCAATTTGCGGAATACAAAAACTCTTTCAGTTCATCACCTGTAAGGCAGTAGAAGTGCTTACTCTCAATGTAGCGTTCCTCATTGCGAGTAAAATTCTCTGAGATACGCTTTTCTGTTGTTTCATAGTACTCCGCAAGTTGTGTGGTTGTAAGAACTCTTTTGCCCTCGTTCTCAATGGGCATAAGTCTGAAATTATTCATTTCAATTTTCCTTTCTGTTTACTTTTTTCAAAATCAGTTGAATCAAGCAGTTCATCAGTTGTACAGTTAAAAAGGCAAGCAAGCTTTTTAAGTGTAATTATGTCAGGCTTTCTTTTGCCTATTTCCCACATTCCAACCGTAGAAGTTGCAATGCCAATTTTTTTGGCAAGCTCTGACTGTTTCCAGTGCATTTTTTCTCTGTACTTTTTTATTTCAAGCATTTTTTCACCTCTTTCTTTTTTATATTTGGTTCACTACTTGTGAACTATATTTATTATATATCACTTTTAGTGATTTGTCAATACACGGAAGTCACATTCTGTGATTTATATAAAAATATCAAAAAAATGTTGACATTTCTCACACAATGTGATATACTAATCACAGGAGGTGAATTTTATGTTAGGAGATAAAATTAAGGAACTTAGAAATAAGAAAGGCATATATCAGCAAGAACTTGCAAATATTCTTTCTGTATCAAAAAGCACAGTAGCAATGTGGGAAACAAATAAACGAGAGCCTGACTTAGAAACTATTAAAAAAATAGCTTCATATTTTGATGTTTCTATAGACTATCTTATGAAATGGGAAGAAGAATGGGACAAAGAAGTTGAAAAACTTAATCAGGAATTTGAAAAAAGCAGAAAGGTTTTAATGAAATATCTTGGAACTTTATTTGATGATGATAAAGACAGGAAATCTGCATATGAATTGATTATTAACCTTCCAAGACTTAATCACAAAGGACTTGAGGCATTGAATCAGCGTATGGATGAACTTTGTAGGCTGGAAGAATATATGAGTATATGCAAAGAACTTGAGGGTTAACTGGAGCAGAAGAGACAGGCTAAAGCAAAAGGCGTAGTATAGTCAAAATAAGTTATCATTAGTCTTGTGAGTACTGGCTATTTTAAGGGGTTCTTTTAGTATTTTCCCCGCACCTGCGGGGGTGAACCTGTATTATTAAAGAAAAAAATCCGCCCAGTGCGCCAACATTGAACGGATTTTTAAATAAATAATGTGCTATAACACACATTAATGCCTGTCTCTTAGACACGGCTCCGCGCCCACGCGCGCGTACTA
>CAMWRC010000185.1 GCA_947176565.1 uncultured Ruminococcus sp. | reverse complement strand
GGACAGTTTGAAAGTCGTGTAAAAGGTCTTGTAGAGGAAGTCAAGAACGAAGGCAATATAATCCTGTTTATTGATGAGGTTCATAATCTTGTGGGTGCAGGCGATTCCGAGGGTTCGATGAATGCGGCAAATATTCTGAAGCCTGCGCTTTCACGCGGGGAAGTACAGGTTATCGGTGCGACTACGTTCGGCGAATACAGAAAATATATTGAAAAGGATTCAGCTCTTGAACGTCGTTTCCAGCCGGTTACGGTAGCCGAGCCGACAATTGAGGATACAGTCAATGTACTTCTGGGAATAAAAAAATATTATGAAAAATATCATAAAGTACACATTTCTGATTATCTCGTGCGTGTGTGTGCTGTATTGTCCGAACGTTATATAACTGACCGTTTTCTGCCCGACAAGGCAATTGACCTTATGGACGAGGGCTGCGCTCATGCAAGCATACGTTCGCCGGAAATTGCGGAGCATACAAAGATATTGAAAGAAATCAAGCTCCTTGAGGAAATGGAGAAGAATTTCAGCGAACAGACAGAGCCGAATTACGAGGCTATAGCAGAAGTAAAGGGAAAACTTATACACGCCCGTGAAGCTGAATCAAAACTTAGAGAAGCCGCTGAAAATATACAGGTTACGGAAGATGACATTACAAAGGTTGTCGAACTCTGGACGGGTATTCCGGCAAGCAAGATAGCAGAAACGGAATTTCTGAAAATTGCCCGTCTTGAGGACGCGCTGAAAAAGCGTGTGCTTGGTCAGGACGAGGCAGTATCAGTGCTGACAAAGGCTATAAAGCGTACAAGAGTTCAGCTGAATAAACGCCGCCGTCCGGCATCGTTTATATTTGTAGGACCTACCGGCGTGGGAAAAACAGAGCTGGTAAAGGCGATTTCCGAAGAACTGTTTGATTCCACAGAGCCGCTTATCCGGCTTGATATGACGGAATATATGGAAAAGCATTCCGTTGCCCGTATGATTGGTTCGCCTCCCGGATATGTCGGATATGATGAAGCTGGTCAGCTTACCGAAAAGGTACGCCGCAGACCTTATTCCGTTATCCTGTTCGATGAGATAGAAAAGGCTCACCCTGATGTCATGAATATTCTTATGCAGATACTTGACGAGGGAAAAATAGATGACGCACATGGCAGAACTATAAATTTTGAGAACACTATCATATGTATGACTTCAAATGCCGGTTCTGCTGATAAGAGCATAGGAGTGGGATTCAACCGCACCGAAAATGAAATATCAAGAGATAAGGCAATGAAAGGACTGAGAGAGTTTCTGCGTCCGGAATTTATCAGCCGTATTGATGAAATTGTGGTGTTCAGACAGCTTGCAAAGGAAGATTTTGCACGTATTGCAGCCCTTATGCTTGAGGAGATGAGAGAACCTCTTGCTGAAAAGAATATCAGCTTTACGTATACTGAATCGGTTCTGTCTGTAATTGCTGAAAAATCATACGGCAAGCCATACGGTGCGCGTGATATACGTCGTGTTATCCGCGAGGAGATAGAAGATAAGATTGCTGATATTATTGTAAACAGCGCATCTTCAACTGATATTCTTGAAATATATGAAAAAGACGGCGGGATAGCTGTTGACGGAAAGAAAGCAGATGATGAAAATGAGAATGAATAAGATAATCGCGGCAGTTCTTGCTGTTTCAGTTCTGGGAGCATTTACAGCCTGCGGAGACAAGACCAACTACAGCAGTCCGGAGAGCAGCGTTCAGAATAGTGAGATTCCGACGAATCCGCCTGCTGAACCTGTTCTGGCAGCTGATGACGGTCCGAGACTTTATATCAAGGATACTACAGCAGCCGCTGGTGAAATCGCCGAAGTTACTATGGCAGTGGAAAATGCGGAACTGAAATGGAATATGTGCGGTATACACGTAACATACGACAACAGGCTTGAACTCCAGATAGTTGACGAGGACGAGGGACGTATACGCTATAAAAAAGGCGATGCTTCCGAATATGTTACGGGTTCAGTCGGTATGATATGGAAAGAGGAAGGGCTTCCTGATGAAGTAAAATCAGCCGGCAAAGGCTGCCTGTTCTATACTGAAGTGTTCGAGGGAGACTACGGTCTTGACGGAGATATTGTAACATTCTATTTCAAAGTTCCTGACGATGCAGAAAGCGGAACAGTATATGATATAGGATTCTATTATATGGATACAGATGCTTTCAGCAATGCAGAAAAGGATAAATCTATGGAGCTGTATGTTTTCGAGAACTGGAAAGGCGGAACAGTAACTGTAATCTGATGAGTAAAGCATATAAAACAGCCGTGGCAGTTTCGGCTCCCGCGGCTGTGATTCTGGTATATATTTTCAGTGACAGAATAATGTCTCTTGCGCCGTATCTTGGCGGCTGTATATTTCACCGTCTCACTGGAATATGGTGTCCCGGCTGCGGAAATACACGAAGCGTCGCGGCTATGTTTGAATTTGATTTTCTGCTTGCTTTGCGGAATAATGCGGCAATACCTTTTCTTGCCATTTGTCTGCTGTGTTTGTATCTGGAACTTATTGCAGATATATCAGGCAGAAAAGTCAGGATTCTTCCGCGTAAAACGTGGATATGGTGTATTGTTATTATGCTTTTCGTAATATATTATGTGATACGGAATTTTATTCCTGTGATAGCACCGGTTTAGAAATCCGGCGTGTTGTCATCTGATTCCTGAAACTGTAAAGTCAACTTCAACAGTTGTCCATGTTGTGAAATCAACAGTATCAACTATCCGCACGGAATACTGAGATGCAACAGGAAGTGCTGAACCGTTTGAATCGTAAAGTGCGCCGTCAGCTGACCGGCTTTTAAATTCAGGTTCGGAAAGCCAGCTGTTCATTATAGAAGCTTTTGTATCAGTTTTATTATCCGGCGATGTATATGCTTTTTTGGACATACTCACTGGTTTTCCGTCAACTCTTATTTCATTTACAGTAATGACGGAATCCGGAAAAAGCTTTTCGCCATCACGTATTATGACAGCCATAAAACCAAGACCTCCCGGAATACAGCTGCCATCGTTTATATCGCCTGTTGTATCGAACCGGAAACCGTTTGTATCGGCAGTAACACTTACTGTATAATCGCCGTTTCCTGTGATTTTAGTAACTCCGGCATTATATGAAAGCATAGTCTGTTCAGGATTGTCATTTTTTCCCCAGTACTGAATCCACCAGCTGCCGTCAACTATAGCAAGATACGCATCGCCGGAATCAGCCGTGACAGACGGTTCAATTCCCTCAACAGGAATTATATCGCCGGAATTTTCAGGATTTTCAGAATCTCCATAATCTTCAGGATTTTCAGCATTTTCATCAGCGGGTATTTCAGCTTCGCTGGATATTTCTGACGGATTATCAGAAACATCATCTGATGTATTTTCGCTGCTGCATGAAGCCAAACAACATACCACAGTACAAATAGTAAGAAATAAACCGAATTTTTTCATCTAATTTGCGGCAGGATACCCCGACTTCTATAAGTCGGGGAGGAATGC
>CAMWRC010000184.1 GCA_947176565.1 uncultured Ruminococcus sp. | reverse complement strand
ACTGATTGAACTTTCCATTGAGGAAGACGACGAAAGCTCAGTCGAGGAAATAACAGCGGAAACTGACAATTTCAAGAAAAAACTTGAGGAAGAAAAACTTTCCACGCTCCTGAACGGCGAATATGACAATTCCAATGCTATTCTCACGTTCCATGCCGGAGCAGGCGGAACAGAAGCTCAGGACTGGGCTGAAATGCTCTATCGTATGTATAACCGCTGGGCTGAACGCCATGATTACAAAGTAACACTGATTGATTATCTCGACGGCGACGAAGCCGGAATGAAATCAGCATCACTGCTTATCGAGGGCGAAAATGCATACGGCTATATGAAATCGGAATCAGGAGTTCACAGACTTGTGCGCATATCGCCGTTTGATTCCTCGGGGCGCCGTCATACATCATTTGCGGCACTTGAAGTAATGCCGGAAATTGATGACTCAATCGAAGTTGAAATCCGCGATGAAGATATTGAAATGGAAGTTTACCGTTCAAGCGGTGCAGGCGGTCAGAAAGTAAATAAAACAAGTTCAGCTGTCCGTCTGATTCATAAGCCGACCGGAATAGTTGTATCATGCCAGACACAGCGAAGCCAGTACCAGAACAAAGATTATGCAATGAAAATGCTCCGTTCAAAACTGGTGGAAATAAAAGAACGCGAACATCTTGAAAAAATCGAGGATATAAAAGGCGTACAGCGTGAAATTGCATGGGGTTCTCAGATACGTTCATATGTATTCATGCCGTATACACTTGTTAAAGATACACGCACCGGATTTGAAAACGGCAATATTCAGGCTGTTATGGACGGAGATATAGACGGATTCATCAATGCATATCTGAAATCGCTGTCACATGGCACACTGAAATAATTGGTGAAATGATATGAGAAAGATAACCTCATTTATATTCGCTCTTACAGTTGTTTCTGCTGTATTTACCGGCTGTGGGGATTTCGGATATGAACTCTATGACAATGCCAATGAGTGGTCATATGAAGAACATTATGAATCAACTACAGAAGCTCCGTCTGAAACTGAAATCCCGTCAGAAATTGCAGAAATTTCGTCTGATGAAGAAATACCGGAAGAAACTGCCGCTTTCAATGATTACGATGATGATACTTACGTCGAATACTATTTCCGCACTGAATCACAGCTTGACCAGCATTTCGACAAGCACGGCGGCGAATTTGAAGAAGAGTTCGGATACGATACCGCGGAGGATTACGAAAAAGGCGCAAGCGATGTTATAAATAATCCGGACGCACTCTATAAAACCGAAGCAGAGGACGGCGACGGCGTGTATTATCTCGAAGATACAAATGAGTTTGTAATACTTTCGACTGACGGATATATCAGGACATATTTCCGTCCGACCGCAGGAATAGATTATTTCAACAGGCAGTAAAATATTATAGATATTATATTTGCTGAAAACGGAGGATTTTTATGAATACTCGTCTGCCATATCTTCGGGAGAAAACATCAAGACTTACAGCTTCCTCCGGAGTCTATATCATGAAAAACAAGGAATCAGATATTATATATATCGGCAAGGCAAAGAATCTCAAACGGCGCGTTTCAAGCTATTTTCGTGAAAATCCAAATCATCTGCCGAAAGTTGCCGCAATGGTATCGAATGTGTATGATTATGATTTCATAGTCACCGACAGCGAATTTGAAGCCCTCGTGCTTGAATGCAGTCTCATAAAACAGCATAAGCCGAAATATAATATCCTGCTGAAAGATGACAAGGGATATTCGTATATACGCATATCAGATGACGAATATCCACGTATTACCGCAGAAAATACAAATACGGCAAGCGGCAGGTATCTCGGACCTTATACAAGTTCGTATATCACAAAAGAAGCCGCAAATGAAGCAAACCGTGTATTCATGCTCCCGACGTGCCGGAAGTGCTTTCCGCGTGATTTCGGGCGGGAACGTCCGTGCCTTAATTTTCACATCAAAAACTGTATGGGCGTATGCCGCGGAAAAATAAGCTCATCAGAATACAGCAGAATCATAAGCGATGCTGTTGATTTTATCCGTTCCGGAAGTGCAGCCTCAGTTGAACGCATGGAAAAGGAAATGCTCGAAGCTGCCGAAAAACTGGATTTTGAAAAAGCCGCAGTTCTCCGTGACAGAATATCAGCAATAAAAAAAGCCGCAGAAAAACAAAAAGTTGTGAATAACGGCGTTGAATCGGCTGATGTCATAGTAACAGCTGAATACAGCGCCGGAATATATATTTCTGTACTGATGTACCGCAGAAACAGACTTTATGACAAGGCGGTATTCGATATTGAAAAATCAGAACTGGATAAAGATATTCTGAATACTTTTATGGTTCAGTTCTATCACGGCAGAAGCGATATTCCGAAAATCATAGCAGTTGAATATATTCCCGATGAAATTGAGCTTGTAGAAAAGCTTATCAATTCCAATGCCGGATATAAAGTCAATATACATCAGCCTCAGCGCGGACGATTGCTCGAACTGGTAAAGCTTGCAAAAAATAATTCTGCGGAATATGCCGCACTCCGGAACAGCCGTACCGGAAAAGAAGTAATTGCACTTGAACAGCTTGGAAAAATTCTCGGACTTCCGAAGCCTCCGGAATATATAGAAGCTTATGATATTTCAAATCTGTCATCTGAATCAATGGTCGCCGGAATGATTGTATTTGAAAACGGCAGACCGCTGAAAAAAGCATATAAAAAATTCACCATTAAAGAACAGCCGAATCAGAACGATTATGGAAGTATGCGCGAAGTTCTTGAACGCCGTCTCCGTCATATCGCGGACAATGACGGAGATGAATACTTCCGGCGTGTTCCTGACCTTATACTGCTTGACGGCGGAACAGGTCATGTTCATGCAGTTCAGCCAATACTGAAAAAGTTCGGACTGGATATTCCTCTTTTCGGAATGGTAAAGGATAACAAGCACCGTACACGTGCAATTTCAGACGGCGGAAAGGAAATCCAGGTAAACAATATGCAGTCCGCATTTAATCTTGTGACGTGTATTCAGGACGAAGTACACCGCTTTTCAGTAAGTTTTATGCACAGCCGCCATAAGAAAAAGACATACAGCTCTGAACTTCTCACAGTAAAGGGAATAGGAGAGAAAAAAGCAGCAAAAATCATGATTAAGTACAAAACAAAAGAAAATCTGATGAATGCATCTCCGGAAGAACTTGCCGTCACGGCAGGCGTGAATATCGAAACCGCCCGCAAGCTCTGGGAAGTTATACAATCCATGTGAAATTGCTTATTTATATTCTAAGAAAATATATTTTTTTGTTCAATCTTCTGAAAATTGCATCAGGTACTTGATTTTATAGAAAAAGGTGGTAAAATATAATTAGCACTCATAATATGAGAGTGCTAACAAAGATATTTTTTACAGGAGGTAATTTTTATGAATATCAAACCTTTACAGGACAGAGTTGTCGTAAAAATGGCTGAGGCTGAGGAGACAACAAAAAGCGGAATCATTCTTTCCGGTTCAGCTAAGGAAA
>CAMWRC010000183.1 GCA_947176565.1 uncultured Ruminococcus sp. | reverse complement strand
GCCGAGCATGGTAAAAATATTGAATATCGAGAATTGTTCCATAAAAAGTACTCCTTATAATTTAATTGCGGATTTACTGTTCCGCAATTAAATTATATCACAGAGAGAAAAACAGTCAATAGATTCTGAATAACTTTTACATGAATTTTACATATTTGTGTATACTTGTATAGCACGCCGGATATTAAAACAGATTTTCAATACGGCAGTCTGAATCTGCTGACGCGCCATTCGCCGTCATCGCCTTTTACAATAGCAAATTCGTCCTCAACTATGGTTGAACCGTTTCCAAGTCCGTCATCTGAATATGTGCTTTCCGCAGTAAATACTATTTCATCTTCACTGCGCGATATTATTTCAGAAAGTACAGTCTGTTCAAAAAAAATGTCAGAACCGCGCATACCATTGAGACAGTATACATGATCCTCGCTTTCTATGAATAATTCGTTAAGCGTATCGGAATATTCCTCGCTGAAAATTTTATGATAATCCGCCATTACATCTGCAACAGAATTTATATCCGGTTCAGCAACAAGATAATACCGCCAGCCGTAATCATTTGTTATGTATTGTGATTCATCTAATTCATAGGGTGAACCTACAGTAAAATTCCATTCTTTCAGGCACGCTTCGCCGAAAAGATACTGCGCTGCCATAATTATTTCATCGTCTGACTGTTCCGGAACAAAATCATAAGCCTCAGTGATTTCCTGCAATACTGACTGCGATTCTGTCGGCGGTTCTGATGTTGACACTGACTGCGGTGCTGCCTGCGGCTGTATCACGGAAACAGACGGCACAGTCTCAGCTGGTTCAGTTTCTGCCGGAACAGTTACGGAATCCGTAACTGCAACTGTTTCAGAAACAGTCGGCTCTGCTGAATCCTCAGATGTTAAAACTGATACGGAGCTTTCGGGTATATCTTCTGGTGTTCTGCTTTCACAGCTCCATAACGCACACAAAACCGGAACAATGACTATTGCAGAAAATTTTATATATTTTATCTTCATTATTTATCCCTCATCATCAAGAACAAAATCAATAGTTCCCTCACTTACGTTTACAGAGGCGCAAAGCACCTGAACTGTATCGCCGAGTTCATACGAAACTCCGCTGAATTTTTCGGTAAGCGAAATAGGCTCTGAATAGTCGTATTCGCCCTCCGGAAGTGACCGGATATGCACAAGTCCTTCGACTGAATCAGGAAGCTGTACATAGAATCCAAATTCTGTAACTCCTGAAATTTTTGCTGTAAAGCTTTCTCCGATATGCTGTTTCATATATTCCGCCTTATAGCAGTCTTCACATTCTCTTTCAGCGGAAACAGCGCGGATTTCAGCCGCCGACGAGCTTTCAGAAGCCTTTACCGCAAATCCGCTGTAGCGTTTTTCAAGCCAGATTTCATCATATCCGGCAAGAATATCCGTAATTATACGATGTATTGCAAGGTCGGGATAACGGCGTATCGGAGAAGTAAAATGTGCATAGTCTTTCAGTACAAGTCCAAAATGTCCAAATGGTTCATCAGAATATTTTGCTTTTGCCATTGAACGCAGAACCATCATATTTACTGCTTCAAACTTATCAGTTCCGCGTACATTGTCAAGTATCTCAGCGGCATGGGACGGAGAAAATTTCTGAAAATGCGGATATTCCACACCTGCTTTCACCAGCATGGCGCAGAGAGCCGCGACTTTTTCCTCCGGCGGATTTTCGTGAATCCGGTAAACAAACGGCGATTTATGCTGACGTGCAAGTTTCGCAGCGGCTTCATTGGCGCACAGCATAAATTCCTCAATGATACGCTCTGATTTTCCGCGTTCACGAGGAACAATACCGCAGCATATACCATTGCTTCCGATTATCAGCCGGCTTTCAACAGTTTCAAGTTCCGGAGCATGACGAATTTTCTTACGGCGTATAAGTATATCCGCAAGTTCGTTCATAATGGGTATTTCATCGGCAACACAGGAATATTTTTCAAGTATTCCACTATCTGCGGAATTATCAAGAATCTGATTTATTTCGCTGTAAACTCCCTTTACCCTTGAACGTATAACCGATTTGCAGAATCTGAAATCCAGCATTTCGCCGTCACTGCTCAAATCCATAAATGCCGAGAGCGTGAGCCTGTCCTCGTCAGGATTAAGGGAACATATACCGTTGGATAGTTCTTTGGGCAGCATCGGCACGACTTTATCCGCATAATATACGCTTGTACTGCGGCGGAGTGCTTCCTTGTCAAGCGCACTGTTGCCTCTTACATAGAAAGAAACATCAGCAATATGAACACCGAGACGGTATCCTTTTTCAGTCCGCTCAACTGATACAGCGTCGTCAAGGTCTTTTGATTCCGCGCTGTCTATGGTGAAAATCGGCATATATCTCAAATCTTCACGGTTATTGAAAGAATATTCCTGAACGCCCCCCTCTGATATTTTGCGGACTTCCTTTAAAACGTCCTGCGGAAATTCGCTGATGATTCCATGAGAAACAAGTATTGATTCCGCACAGGCGGAAGCAAGCTGCGAACTTCCGAAAACAGAAATTATCTTTACCTTATGCTCTGCATGGCGACGACCTCTGTATATGATTTCAGCAAGAACTTTATCGCCCTCAGAAAATGGAATATTTCCGGATTCAACTATTGTCATGTAATTTTTTGACGCACTGTCCGGAACAAGAAAAAGTCTGCCGTCAGCATATTCTATTCTGCCCGTAAGCGTCGTGCTGCCGAATTTCAGAATATCCTGAACTTCTCCCTCCGGTTCGCCGGAACGTGACGGAATATCAGAAATAAGCACGACATCATTCGGCATCGCGCCTAGCATACACTTTCCGGGGATAAAATATTCTGTTCCGTCTTCTGTTTCTGCAAATCCGAAAGTCCGGCTGAGATGTGAAATTCTGGCGGTTCTGAATCCGAGCCTTGAACACAGGGCTGCTTTCATTCCTTTACGCACTGTGATGATTCCCTCATCACGGAGCTGGGAAAAAGCTTCGGCAAAATTTTCATGTCCGGATTTTTTTGTACGGCATTTTGTTTCAAGTTCTGAAACAGGCATAAGTTTCTTATTATATCCGCGCAGAAAAGTAACTATCTTATTTTTATAGCTTTCAACAGAAATCTCATTATTATTATTTTTCTTTTTTTTATCAGACATATTGTACACCTTCCTTACAAAAAAGCCCCATGACCTTGACGGTCACGGGGCGGATAATTACTTATTGGTAAAAATCGGAATAATATTTACTGCCAGCGTAATCACAAAAAGAATGATTCCAAAGATTCTTGTGATTTTCGCAAGTATTGCTTCACGGGACCTGCCCTCGTTCTTGCCGTAGAAAGAATCAGTACTTGCACCTGTAAGAGCAGCCGTCATGCCGTCCTGTGATTTTGATTCCTGACAAAGGCAAAGAATAATAATTGCAACGCAGGAGACAAGCAGGAGCGCACCGCCGATGATTTCGAGAATACTCATAAAACAACCTCCATAATTTTTGAATTTAAAATAAAAAACAGCACAGCCGAAT
>CAMWRC010000182.1 GCA_947176565.1 uncultured Ruminococcus sp. | reverse complement strand
GAATATATACGATTTTAGTAAATTCACATAGATATTATACTTAGAGTAATAAATAATTCCCTCTCTGCTTTCGGAGAGGGAATCATGATTATCTGATATTATGCAAGCTGATAACTGCCGGATTTATCATCGACAACATAGTAAACCATGTTTTCTTCCGGCTTTACATAAATATTCACTGTCTTGGGAGATTTAACTCCTGAATCTGTCTTTGCTTTTTCGACAAGGTCAGCAGATGAAACTTCTGCGCCGAGATACTGAATGAAAATATTTGCCTTTACAGCAGATTTTCTTGTAGTCTTTTCGGCTGTTTCTTTCTTTTCTGCCTGTTTTTTATCTGCTGCTGTTTTCTTTGTTGTTTTCTTTGCAGCTGTCTTTTTTCCGGTTTCAGCTTCTTCAGCAGCTGGAACTTCTACAGTTTCGACATTTGATTCAGCTGTGATTTCAACAGTATCAACGGCTTTATTTGTATCAGCTGACTTAACTGCATTCTTACGAGGTCTTGCCATTGTCATATCCTCCGATTACTTATTGTTTACAGCATTTTTAAGTGACTGACCTGCCTTGAAAACCGGAGCTTTTGAAGCAGGAGCAATCATTGCCTTTTTGGTCTGCGGATTGATTACTTTCTTTTCTTTTCTGTCGCGCACCTCGAAAGTTCCGAAGCCTACGAGAGAAACTCTTTCACCGCTTACGAGAGTGTTTGTGATAATCTCAACCACTGCATTCACTGCGCTCTCTGCGTTTTTCTTTGTCATGTCTGTTTTTTCGGCAACTGCGCCGATAAGTTCTGCCTTTGTCATTTTTTAGCCTCCATTCGGTAATTATGCTTGCTTTTGTTTACGATTAAATTATATACCTATATTCCGGATTTGTCAAGCTTTTATCAAAGTTTTTTCAAAAAAATGACACTTCGACCGATTCTACGCCGGATTCTGAATTTTTTTTATAGAAAACAACCATATATTTTCGCCAATTTACCGTTACAAGTTCCGGAAAATCATTCTGCTGTAAGCTCACCGTTTTCAAGTTCAACAGTTATGGTATCTCCGCCTGAAATACCTCCGTCGAGAAGTCGTTTTGCAATCAGTGTTTCGACTTTGCGCTGTATGAATCGTCTCAGCGGACGCGCGCCGAAATTCGGGTCATATCCGCATTGCACAATATATTCCTTGGCAGAATCTGTTACATTCAGGAAAATATGCTTGTCGTCAAGCCGTTTCTGCAAATCTGCAAGCATAAGGTCAACAATTCCGGTTATTTCGGTTTTTGCAAGAGGCTTATAGAAAATTATCTCATCAAGACGGTTTATAAATTCCGGACGGAACTGTTTTTTAAGAAGTCCCTCCACCTGTCTGCGGGCTTCGTCTGTTATTTCTCCGTCATCGCCGATACCGTCAAGAATATATGGCGAACCAAGATTTGATGTCAGTATTATAATAGTATTCTTGAAATCAACTGTACGTCCCTGAGAATCTGTAATTCTGCCGTCGTCGAGAATTTGCAGTAGAATATTGAATACATCAGGGTGAGCTTTTTCTATTTCATCAAAAAGCACAACTGAATAAGGTTTACGGCGTACTGCTTCTGTAAGCTGACCGCCCTCATCATATCCTACATATCCGGGAGGCGCGCCGATAAGCCGGCTCACGCTGAATTTCTCCATATATTCGCTCATGTCAATGCGGATAATATTTTTTTCGTCGTCGAAAAGTATCTCGGAAAGAGCCTTTGCAAGTTCAGTTTTTCCTACGCCCGTAGGACCGAGGAACAGGAACGAGCCGATAGGTCTGTCCGGCGACTGGATTCCAGCGCGTGAACGCATAATTGCTTCGCTGACTTTTTCAACAGCTTCATTCTGTCCGATAACACGCTTATGGAGCAGTTTTTCAAGACCAAGTATTTTTTCCTTTTCGCCCTCCATGAGCTTCGCCACCGGAATACCTGTCCAGCGGCAGACAATTTTCGCTATCTCATCATCTGTAACTCTGTCACGCAGTAACCGTCCGTTCTCCATATCATGCTCGGTCTGTTTTTCGAGTTCCGAAAGCTTGTTTTTCAGCTGAGGAAGTCTGCCATATTTCAGTTCTGCGGCTTTGTTAAGGTCGTATTCGCGTTCTGCCTGTTCAATCTGTGCATTGAGAGCCTCAAGTTCCTCACGCAGTTTCTGTACTGCTGATATTTCATCTTTTTCGTTCTCCCATTTTGCTTTCATGGCGTTGAATTTTTCGCGGAGTTCCGCGAGTTCCTGCTGAATTTCCTCAAGATGTTCCCTTGAAATCGAATCGTTTTCTTTTTTCAGTGCAGTCTCCTCAATTTCAAGACGTACGATTTTACGCGATATTACATCGAGTTCCGTAGGCATTGAATCCATTTCTGTACGGATAGTCGCGCAGGCTTCATCAATAAGGTCAATCGCCTTATCAGGCAGGAATCTGTCTGTAATATATCTGTTTGACAGCACGGCAGCGGAAATAAGAGCATTATCGCTGATTTTTACGCCGTGGAAAACTTCATATCTTTCTTTAAGTCCGCGGAGAATTGATATAGTATCCTCAACAGCTGGTTCATCAACCATAACAGGCTGGAAACGACGTTCGAGCGCGGCATCTTTCTCGATATACTGGCGGTATTCGTTGAGCGTTGTTGCGCCGATACAATGAAGTTCACCGCGTGCCAGCATAGGCTTAAGAAGATTTCCTGCGTCCATTGCTCCGTCGGTTTTTCCTGCGCCGACTATCGTATGAAGCTCATCAATAAACAGCAGAATCTGTCCGCTGCTGTTTTTTATTTCATTCAGAACAGCTTTGAGGCGTTCCTCAAATTCACCGCGGTATTTCGCACCTGCCACAAGCGCGCCCATATCAAGCGAAAATACTTTTCTGTCTTTCAGACTATCCGGAACATCTCCGGCAACTATACGGAGAGCAAGTCCCTCGGCGATTGCAGTCTTTCCGACTCCGGGTTCACCGATAAGAACCGGATTATTCTTTGTTTTCCGCGAAAGAATACGTATAACGTTGCGTATTTCACTGTCTCTGCCGATAACAGGGTCAAGCTTGTTCTGACGTGCGAGTCCTACGAGTTCCTGACCGTATTTTGCAAGAACATCATAGGTATCTTCCGGATTTTCAGAAGTAACACGTGTATTTCCGCGTACCGACATCAGCGCGCCGAGAAACTTTTCGCGTTCTATATTAAATGTATGCATTACAGCTGAAACGTCCTTATCCTTGCAGTCGATAAGCGAAAGCATGATATGTTCCACAGAAATAAATTCATCTTTCATATTTGATGCAATATTTCCCGCATTTGTAAGAACCCTGTCGCACTCCGCGGAAATACCGGTATTGCTGCTTCTTCCGCTTCCGGTAACTTTCGGCAGAAGGTCGATTTTCCTGTCTGTTTCGGTTTCAGCCATATCAGGGTCAATATTCATCTTTCTCAGGAGCTGAGGAATAAGACCGTTTTCCTGTTTGAGCAGTCCGCTGAGGAGATGTATCGGCTCGACAACGCTGTTAGCTTTCATAACCGCTATAC
>CAMWRC010000181.1 GCA_947176565.1 uncultured Ruminococcus sp. | reverse complement strand
GTGGAACTTGTTGCCTTTGAGGAAAAATACGGCGGTAAAATAGAATTTATCCAGTGCGATTACGGCAGCCGTTACGAAAAACTTGCTGAAATGATAAACAGCGGCGACGGAGTGGATTTTTTTTATGGCGGAAATATGGACGCTTTCCCGAAAGGAGCTGTCCGCGGAATGTTTGTTCCGGCTGATGATTACATTGATTTCAGTTCGCCGTTGTGGGAGGAAGTCCGCAGTGTAAATGACAGTCTTTTGTGGAATGACGGTCATTACTGCGTTGTTGTGCAGACTACAGGCGATAAGGTTGCCTGTGTATATAACAGGAAAACAATCCGTGAAGCCGGTCTTGATGACCCTGCCGAACTTTTTGCAAAGGGCGAATGGAACTGGAATACCTTTGAAAATATGCTTCAGAATTTTGTGGATACTGATAATCAGCGTTATGGTATTGACGGCTGGTGGTACGAATTTGCGCTTATATCGACTACAGGTGTTCCGGCTGTTTCAATTGATAACGGAAAGCTTGTGAGCAATATTTCATCGCCTGCTATGGAACGTGTGCAGAATTACATCTATGACCTTTATTCCACCGGCTGTATCGCCATAGGTGTAGGTGATTACGGCTGGACTGACCACCCTGAGTATATAGGCGAAGGAAAACTTATGTTCTATCCTGTAGGTCTGTATTCGTTTTACTGTGAACCGGAACAGTGGAAATCTACATACGGCGAAGACGCTTTCTTTGTTCCGATGCCGAAAGACCCGGAGACAGATAAATATTATATTCCGGTCGGAATGGAATCCTACTGTCTGGTAAAGGGAGGTTCTAATCCGGAGGGTGTTGCCAGATTTCTTGACTGCAAGCGTTTTGCCGTCATAGATGAGGAAATAGATACTGTCGGAACTGAACAGTTATTTGAGGACTGCGGCTGGACTGATGAAATGTTTGAGATGTATCATAAAATGCGCGATATGGCTGCTGAAAATCCGTTTCTGGATATTTCCACCGGTGTTTCGGCAGATTGCGCGGAACTGCTTGACAACAGTCTGAGACTCGCAGGAAAGGGTACTCCGTGGAATGAAACATATGATTCCATTTCACCGGTTCTTGACAAATATCTTGAGGAGATAAACGGAGCTTCTGAATAAGAGGCTATAATAAAATATATGATACAGAAGCCTGTTTGCACAAGAATATTTATAATTTGTTTTGTGTGAACAAGCTGAAATAAACATCTTAGAAAGGAGGGTGTGAATCTTGAAAACAGTTCTTGTAACCGGCGGCTGCGGACTTATCGGTCAGCATATCTGTTCGGGACTGCTTAAAAAGGGCTTTGCTGTCGTTGCCGCTGATGTTGAGGAATGTATGTATAATACCGGAAAGAAAAATTACAGTTTCGTTCAGGTAAAGCCGTCAGACAAAAATGCCTATGCAGAAATTTTTGAAAATTATAAAATTAATATTTTGATTCATGCCGCTAATACAGTTGATAATGACCTTGGTCCGATTGTGAATGACAAGGAAGTCAGTGAATCGCGTTCATGTGACAAATTCATTTATCATTATGCGATGACTTCTGAGGGGTTTGAAAAGGTAATTCTTATCAGTACTGATAAGGTTTATGATTTTCCGAAAACACGTGAGCCTATCCGCGAAGATGCTGATTTAAAAGCTACTTCCAATTATGCTATAATGAAATATGAATCCGAAAAGGCTTTAGTTTCAGAAATGAGGAATCATAAGAATATAATTGTATGTATTGCCCGTATTCCACCTGTATATACACTGAATTTCGTTGATAATCTTATGTCGAAGATAACAAATCCGAAAGACGGAACGAAATTTGTTTCAGGCGAGGGAACTTACGGATTCCAGTTCTGCTGTGTTCATAATCTTGTTGATTTCGTTCTCTGCTTTGTAAAGAATGCTGATGATATGCAGTATGCGGGAATATATAATGTCTGTGACAAACATCTTATCACAGCTGCTGAGATTATTTCATTCATGCGTGAAAATCATTCTCTTGGTGCGGTTTTGCAGAAATCAGGCGGCGGTGCGATTTCAAAGATTAAAGGCATTCTCGGCAGAAATAAAAATAATGAACTGATAACTAATTACCGTTATCTTGATATGAACAAGCTTGAAAACAACAATATGCTTGACAGTACGAAATCCCGAAAGATTTTCAATCCACGCTGGGATATTCACAATACAAAATAAAGCAAAACAAAATCCCCGAATATTCGGGGATTTTTTATCTGACATATAAAAGCATTGAATATCATGAAATCTGTATAGAATTATGCTATAATATAATCACAGAACAGGAGGAAACAGAAATGGAATGGATAAAAAGCATACAGAATGCAATTGACTATATTGAAGAACATCTCACTGACGATATAGATTATGAAGATATTGCGCGGAAAGCATATTCTTCCACATTTCATTTTCAGAGAGTTTTCAGCATTCTCTGCGGTTTTACTGTCGGGGATTATATTCGTATGCGGCGGCTGTCTATGGCGGCTTCTGACCTTATACGTCATAATTGTAAAGTTATAGATACAGCATTAAAATATGGTTATGATACTCCTGAAAGTTTTACCCGTGCATTTGTCCGCTTTCATGGCGTTACACCTACTGAAGCAAAGCGCGGAAGCAACGTGAAATCTTTTTCCAGACTGTCTGTGAAACTTATTTTAACAGGAGGTAGAACAATGGACTACAGAATTGAAAAACTCGGAGCTTTTAAGGTCATATGCAGAAGAAAACAGGTAAGCAAGCAGAATAATTGGACTGCAACGCCTGATATTTCCGCATACTGGGGCGAATGTGCAGAAAACGGAACAACTCAGAAAATAATCTCTTATTTCCCTGAAAAACCGAATCTTAAAGGAATCCTCGGAATATGTTTTTCCGGAGGATTTGAAGCAGAGAATTTTCCGTACGGAATAGGTATTGAATACGACGGCAGACCTGTTCCGGACGATGAGCTTGAGATTATTGAAATTCCGGCGAATACTTACGCGGTTTTCGTATGCAGGGGAAAAATGCCTGATGCATTCCCCGAAACATACAAGAAAATTATCACGGAATTTTTTCCGCAGAGCAGCAAGTACGAATACGCTCACGGAATCGAACTTGAAGTTTATCCGACAGATGATATTCACAATCCGGATTATATCTGCGAAATCTGGATTGCAGTAAACGAAAAATGAACAGAAAATCCCTGAGAAATCAGGGATTTTTTGATTATTCAATTATTCTATAACAGTATAGTTATCAGCGGCGTTTTCTTTTGTAGCGTATTCGGTGACATTCAGAACCTTGACTTTCAGTGGTCTTGCGCCCATATTTATTTCAATAATGTCGCCGACTTTTACATCATAGGAAGCTCGTGCCGTTCTGCCATTGACTACGATTTTTTCGGCATCGCAGGCTTCATTTGCGACAGTGCGGCGTTTGATGAGCCGTGTAACTTTCAGATATTTATCAAGTCTCATAATATATCCTCTTTTATCGAAATTTTCCGGAGTCTTTCATAATATTTAAAAAAGGACAGGAGTCTAC
>CAMWRC010000180.1 GCA_947176565.1 uncultured Ruminococcus sp. | reverse complement strand
AAATGGAGTTATAATATTAAAATAAGATGTCGGAGTCCGTTCATTCCGGAATTTCAGTCCGCTTATATAAACTGACTCCGATGCTCAGATTTTTTCTGGGTATACGCTGAAAGGTTGATTCAATATGGATACTATAGAAAAATTTAACAGTTATGTTATGCAGTCATATGGACGTTATCCTCTTGTAATGGAAAACGGTTCCGGCAGACAGTGTACAGACGAAAAAAATATGAAATATATCGACTTCGGCAGCGGTATCGGTACTAATTCCCTCGGCTTCTGCGATTCGGACTGGGCTGACGCTGTATGCAGTCAGGTTCGTACATTGCAGCATAATTCCAATTATTACTATACTTCTGTACAGGCGGATTTTGCAGAAAAATTATGCTGCGAAACCGGCTATGAATCGGTATTTTTCTGCAACAGCGGCGCAGAGGCTAACGAATGTGCAATAAAGGCCGCAAGAAAGTACAGTTTTGATAAATACGGAAAAAACCGTCATAATATAATAACACTTACAAATTCATTCCACGGACGCACAATGGCAACTCTTTCCGCTACTGGTCAGGACGTTTTTCATAATTACTTTTTCCCGTTTTTAGAAGGGTTCATAAACGTTGAAACAAATAACTGCAATGATTTGAAAGAAAAAATCGACGATACCGTCTGTGCTGTAATGATAGAATATATTCAGGGAGAAGGCGGCGTAAATTCTCTTACTCAGGATTTTGTTGACGAGATTTACAGAATCTGCGCCGAAAAGGATATTCTCGTAATCGCTGACGAAATCCAGACGGGTATCGGACGTACAGGAAAACTTCTTGCAGGCGAGCATTACGGCAAAAAGGCTGATATTACAACTCTTGCAAAGGGTATAGCCGGCGGAATCCCTATGGGTGCGTGTCTGTTCGGCGAAAAGGTGAAAAATGTGTTCACCGCCGGTACTCACGGCTCAACTTTCGGCGGAAATCCCATTGCCTGCGCCGGCGGAAAAGTCGTTCTCGAAAAGATAACATCTGACGGATTCCTTGATGATGTAAGCCGTAAGGCTGAATATTTCCGCGCACGGCTCGGAGAATCTCCCGAAGTCCTCTCCGTCAGCGGAATCGGTCTGATGATAGGTATTGAACTCAAAAACAAAAAAGCATCAGATGTTGCCGCGGAAGCTCTTAAAAAAGGTCTGCTCGTACTTACGGCAAAATCAAAAATAAGACTCCTGCCGCCGCTTAATATAGAAATGAGCGAAATCGACAGCGGTCTTGATATTCTTATTGATATACTGGAGGGTTGAGAATGGAGCTAATGATTTCATCTAAAGGCAATAAATATATTGTTGAAGATAAGGAACAGAAACGTATAATATATACCGTAAAGAAAAAGGGATTCGGGGCGGGCAGATACCTGCTCATGGACCCGAGCAACTATCAGCTTTATTCCCTTTTACAGATAAGCGGTGACAGGAAACCGTCTTTTACCATAAGTCATAACGACTCCTCTATTATGCATCTCGTGTGTACATCGCTGTTTCTTGAACCGTCTATAAGTGTTACCGGAAAGGATATTCAGGGAACAGAAGCAAAATATAGTATCGCAAGCAAGGACCACCGTAATTTTGATATTCTTAAAGATGATGTGAAATGCGGTACTATCAAAACAAATAATACTGTAAGCAATGACCTTCAGTATGACCTCGATATTGACAATAAAGTTTTCGATGACTATATTCCGCTCTTTGTAATCGCTGTGGATTTGACATTCGGTGATATAAACAGAAATAACGCCTGATTACGGAGGGATTATATGTCAGTTGATGTGCCGAAAAAACTGATTCCTCCAGTTGATTCATCAACTGTAAGGCAGGTATACGGCAGAGAAAATCCCGATATAATAAAACCTGTTCTCAGCCGCGGGAATATCAGTCAGTCTGCGCTTAATTCAAAAAATGCAGATATGGTATCACGTTCAGTACAGCGGCGGACAACGTATCCGGAGCAGAACACAGGTTCTGTTCAGCGTAATGCCGTCCCTGTACAGAATCATGTTGCTGAACCGGTTCAGCGACGTACTTCTGCTCCGAAAAGGCGGAGAGCGGCAGCTTCCGGACAGGCATTAATCAGAGGTCAGAAATGGACCGTCACAGGAAACGGCGGAAATACCATACATAAAATGCGCGTGTGCGTGGGCTGGGAACAGAACCGCTCCGGCTGTGAACTCGATATGTCCGCTTTTATGCTTGCACAGAATGAAAAAGTACTCAGCGATGACTGGTTCGTTTTCTACGGTCAGGAACAGAGTCCCGACGGAAGCGTGAAATACTGTTCAAACAGTGATAATTTTTCGCTCCCCGATGATGCAGAGCTTTCTGTTTCTCTTGATGATGTTTATCCCAGCGTACAGAAAATACTCGTGTGCGTTACCATATATGAAGCGTCTGAAAGACATCATAATTTCGGAATGGTCAGAGACCTCTATGCTCGTATTCTCGATGACAACGGCAGAGAACTCGTGCGATACTGTGCGGATAATCTGCCGCCGCAGGCTACAGCTCTTGTACTCGGAGAGCTTTACCGCTATAATGGCGTATGGAAATTCAATGCGGTCGGTTCAGGATATAACCGCGATTTATCAGAGTTCTGCCGCATTTACGGCGTGGAACTTGAATAGTATCATATTTGTTTTTGAAGATTGTCAGAAATTATCGGAACTTCTTTCCGTTCTGCGACAGGAGGAATTTTTTTGTTGGAATTTAATGTAATAAATGAGCTTAGTCTCATGGTAACCTGTACCGGCGGAAATGATATTCTCTTTACAAAAGCAGGTTCTTTTATCGGCGGCGAATGCGGAGGACAAAGGAATTTTAAATTTACTAAGGTTATGCTTGGTCCTCAGCAGAATGTCGGACGAGCTATCCTCGGTCAGATAACACGCCGTCTTACAGGTGAAAATATTCCGCTTATGAAAGTTGATTTCAGCGGTGACAGCGTGACGTACTACGCCGACAGACAACAGCATATAGTATTGTACCGGCTTCAAGACGGCGAAAGCCTTTACGTCGAAAGCGAAAATCTGCTCGCCTTTACATCACAATGCAGCTATGATGTCCGGTTTATGGGAGCAGGTATTATCTCACAGAAAGGTATGTTTACCACAAAGCTGACCGGAAACGGTCCGAATGCCATTGTTGCTGTAACATCAGACGGAAATCCCATTGTGATGAGCAACGAGGATACCAGAAGCACTATTGTTGTTGACCCGGACGCAGTGGTCTGCTGGACAAATTCCGACCCCGATTTCAAACTTGATGTATCATGGCGGAATATTATCGGACAGCACTCCGGTGAGTCGTATATGTTTGAATGGGACAGCCGCCGTCCGACTACTGTTCTTGTGCAACCCAATGAACGCGCTCATAATATCAGCTCGACAGATGTAAACAATGCACGCAATGCTTATAACAGCGCACGGCAGATACATGGGCTTATAGATTGATTTATATATTAGTTTTTATCTTTACATAAAGAAAGGATTTGAAGATATGAAGCATTTACTCAAGATGCTCGACCTGAGCACAGAAGAAATT
>CAMWRC010000179.1 GCA_947176565.1 uncultured Ruminococcus sp. | reverse complement strand
AAACAGTTATATTAAATCATGGACAAAAAGGCATTTTTCACAATAGCAAAGCAAATAATAAAAATAAAAAACAGCCGCACTGCATTTTCGCAGCACGACTGAATTTCAGACAGCATTGTACAATTTTACTGCACAGCTCTGTCTTTACATTTCCTCGTCCTTTTTTATTCTGAATATAGCTCTCAGAACTCCCGAAAGCAGCTTTGGACTTTTGATTACAATGATTTTCATATGTAACCCCTCCTTTGCATACTCTATTATATTCACGAGTCCTGTTTATGTTACATCACTATTATTCACTGAACGGACAACAAGAATAATTCCGGAATCGACACTCAGTACAGCCTCATCAGCGATTATCTCATTGCTTACGCCTATGGGATATTCTGTAGTCATGGAATAATCTTTCAGCGGATATTTCACGCCGGAAAAACTTCTGATAACTGCTGTATCGGTAAGCGAAAAAATTGAAAAATACCAGTTCTCACGATATAGATAACGGCATTCCCCTGCTCCCTGAACGGTGATTTCATTGTCCGAATCAATTATTGTGATTATACAGCCTTTCCTGTAAGCATA
Organism: uncultured Ruminococcus sp.; assembly: GCA_947176565.1. GTDB lineage: Bacteria > Bacillota > Clostridia > Oscillospirales > Ruminococcaceae > Ruminococcus. The sequence continues at coordinate 3,002 of CAMWRC010000179.1, read as the reverse complement.
TAACAAAGTCTGAATATTTGCAAAAGCATGGTCAAATCTTGCTCCCAGCGCGCCGTAAAGCCGGATTTCCGTACAGCCGCGTTCTATTGCAGTTTTCACAGCAAGCAGAGTATCTGTATCATCTTTTTCGGGAATACTTCTGTACACCTCAAAGCTGCCGGAAACTTCGCCATTATAGGAATCAAAATCACCCATTACAATATCCGGAACTATTTCCAGAGTCTGTGCATATGCGTATCCTCTGTCAGCACATATTACAAGGTCAGCAGATTTTATTTCATCAATATCAATAAAATCCGTGCGTTTAATAATTCCGCCGGCAAATATCACAGCTGTCATTTGAGTTCCCACTCCTTTATATTTCTGGCTTCTTCGTACATAGCACAGTAGCTCTCATGCCGTTTTTCCGGAATTATTCCATTTTTCACGGCTTCCACGACAGCGCAGCCTTTTTCGCATATATGCATACAATCCCTGAACCGGCACGAATCTTTATATTTCGCAAATTCACGGAAACAGCCGGCAAGTTCTTCCTTGCGTATAATATCATAGCGGTTAGTCTCAAACGTTGAAAATCCCGGTGTATCTGCAATATATCCGCCGCCGTCAAGCTTATACAGTTCCGCATGGCGGGTAGTATGTTTTCCTCTGCCAAGCTTACGGCTTATTTCCGCTGTGGGAATATCAAGATTCGGGTCAACGGCATTTAAAAGAGTAGATTTCCCTGCTCCTGAATTGCCTGTAAATGCGCTTATACGACCTCTCAGAATCTGCCGGACACTCTCTATAGTTTCCGGTTTTCCATAATCGGCTTCAAGAATCCTGATACCTGTTTTCTGGTATATTTCCATAATTTCCGTGCAGTCTCCGAGGTCAGTCTTTGTAACGATGACAACAGGCTCGATTTTCTTATATTCGGCTATAGCTATGAATTTATCAATAATCAGGTAATTTGGAGACGGACTAACTGTAGATACAACAAAAATTATCTGGTCAAGATTGGCAAGAGGCGGTCTGATAAGGTAATTTCGGCGTTCCTCGATTTCACAGATAACGCCGCCGCTGACGAAAACTCTGTCTCCGACTGATGGGCTTATACCTCTGCTGCGGAAAATTCCCCTTGCTCTGCACTCGAATATGCCGTCAGGGGACTCTACGGTGTAGAGTCCCCCTAAGCATTTCAGTATAATTCCGCTTGTTTTATCTGCGGATATTACCATATTGTCCATACCCAGTTGCCGTTGTTATCCCAGTATCCGTTTTCGCCGGGGATATACCAGAACCAGTTTCCGTTACCGTCATATGCTCCGTTTACACCCGGATTATACTCCTCACCGTTGCCATGATTCTGGTTTTCCTGAGGAGCTGATGTCGGTTCAACTCCGTATTCATTGGGCTGCTGCTGTTCGTTGTTGTTTGAATTATCAGGATTATCAGAATTTTCATTATTTGAATCCTGAGGTTCCTGTGCTGCCGGCGGAGTTGTTTCAGGCTCTGGGAATGCGCCTGCCTGCTCAAATGCACTGTTGATGTCGCCGCCTGTGAGACAAGTTGTCGTACCTTCAGCAAAATTGAAGCTGTACGTACCTATAGTTGTTTTCTTTGATGAATTAAGATTTGTAAGGATAACAGATACCTTTACATCTTCACCTGTACCGACAACGTCCTGACTAATCTGTGCATATTCAGGGCAGTAGAATACAGGAGTTTCCTGAGTTTCAGCAGTACCGTCATCTTTCTGAATCATAAATGCAATAACGAAACGTCCGTTTGCCTCTGCCGGGAAATCAACTGTAAACGGAATAACACCGTCCGGAGTCTTGCCGTTACTGTATTCAAGAACAATTTCAGTACCCTTTTCAACCTTTGAGTTTGGCTCGATAGACTGATTTACAACTAATCCTTCTTCCTCATATGAAGCAACGTCCTTTGTTACGACTTTGAGACCCTTGTAATCAGCAAGCATAGCAGCGTCATCAACAGTTCTGCCTACCCAGTCATCGACCTTGACCTGTCCGGCTTCCTCGCCGAGACTTACATAGAGTATAATTGTAGCGTTCTTATGTGCCTGTTCGCCGGCTTCCGGCTCTGTCTTGATGACGTATCCTTTCGGGATTTCTGTACTTGACGAATCCTTTATTTCACATTCAAATCCGAGCTGTGTAAGCATATCCTTGGCAAGTTCAGCGTTCTTGTTTGTAACATCTGGAACTTCTTCTGTTTCCATACCTTTACTTATCTTGACTTTGAGAACTGCGCCTTTCTTAAATTCAGAACCGGCAGCAATATCCTGTTCAATGATAATACCGGGTTCTGCCTCGTCAAATTCCTGACCGTCCTCCTGGAACTGTATATTATTTCCGTACATATTGACAGCATCATTGAAGTCCATACCGATAACTTCTGGCATCTTCCAGTCGTTTTTCTGCGATGTATCTTTCAGCAAATCGCCGAACATGAGCGAAATCACAATAACGCCCACGATAATAACAACTACGATAACGGCTGTAAGTATCGGAACAACAAGCGATGAACGTTCTTCCTCTTCTTCATCATCATCGTCATCATAATCATCATAATAATCATCAACATTTCCATATGGGGAGTTTTGCTGGTAACGTCTGTCATTTCCATTATTGACGTTCCTGCGTGCTGGAGCTGGTTCTTCCTGCCGTGTTTCATCATTTCTGTTATATTCACTCATATCATCATCTGCGCCTTCCTCAAGGTAGTACCCAAAGTGAATCCTCGGATTTGCCTTGAATTTTTCAATATCCGCAATCATTGCACCTGTTGAGCGGTATCTGTCATCAGGAGCTTTCTCCATAGCTTTCAGAACTATTTCCTCAAGACCGTCGGCAATATTCGGATTTATCGCTCTCGGACGTTCAGGAATATCATGCATATGCATGACGGCAATCGCAACGGGGTTATCACTGTCAAAGGGTTTTCTTCCTGTAAGCATTTCATACATCATCGCGCCGACGGAATAGATATCGCTC
>CAMWRC010000178.1 GCA_947176565.1 uncultured Ruminococcus sp. | reverse complement strand
TCCAGCTGACTACTCTCAATAATTAATGTAAATAATTATGTTTGCATTTATTGGAATACCATCTTTAATTGCTTCTATCATATTAGTGATACGCTAATTTCTGATTTATGCTAAATTTTAGTAAGATAAATCGGAATTTACTTATATGGAGTGATGTACGTTGGCTAAAAAAACAATTAAAATAGTGATTATTATATTGTTATTATGGATCGGTATCTTTGCTGTTGATTGGTTTACAATTGCTTGTCTTGAGCATTCGCCTATATTTTGTATTAAGAACAAGGACGAAACTCATTTTAGTGGATTGGGGTATTCTTACGATGCATATCCACACCCTATAAGCGGAAAATTTGAATATTGCTTATATGTTTTTGGCTTTGCAACTAAATCAACATTTACAAATGAAGTTAGTCCAATAACAAATAGTAACGAAAATTCTAATTTATGCGAGCAAACCAATAATTAAAATAAGCCCGAAAGTAGTTGAAAAATTACTTTCGGGCATTACTTCTATACGCGTATTCATCTTAAACAAGAGCCTTTTTATTTATCCGGAATATGCTGAATATATCGTCAGCACGCTCTTATTCCTCACTAAAAAGCGGTGTTGAGAAATAACGTTCAGCTGTATCGGGAAGTATCGTAACAACAGTCTTTCCTGCTCCTAATTTCTGTGCGAGCTTCAACGCCGCCGCAACATTAGTTCCGCTGGATATACCGCACATTATGCCCTCTTTACGTGCTAAATCCCGTGCTGTCTGAATCGCTTCATCATCAGTGACGATATATATATCATCATAAATTTTCTGATTCAGTATATCAGGAATTATTCCGTCACCTATGCCCATCTGCAAATGAGTTCCTATATTTCCGCCGGCGAGAATTGCTGCATTTTCAGGCTCTACAGCCCATATTACCATATCTGGATATTGTGATTTCAGCGTTTCGCCGATTCCGGTAATAGTTCCGCCTGTGCCTATTCCGGAGCAGAATCCGTCAATCCGTCCTGCTGTCTGTTCCAGTATTTCAAGTGCTGTATGATATTTGTGAGCATAGATATTATTGACATTGGCAAACTGCTGCGGAACAAATACATTGCTGTTTTCCTCCGCCATTTTAAGCGCAGTATTGAGACATTCGCGGATACACTTGCCTATATCGCCGTCATCGTGGATAAGCATGACCTCCGCACCATAATGGCGTACAAGCTTTCGGCGTTCTTCGCTGACGGAATCGGGCATTATAATAATTGTTCTGTATCCGCGTACAGCCCCCACCAAAGCAAGACCGATTCCCTGATTGCCGCTTGTAGGTTCAACGATTATAGTATCGCTGTTGATTCTTCCCTCCTGTTCGGCGCGGCGAATCATATTGAATGCGGTGCGCGTCTTGATAGAGCCTCCGACATTAAGACCCTCGAATTTCACCAATACTTCAGCATTTTCGGGACTGTTTATCTTATTGAGTCTTATCATGGGAGTATGACCCATAGCCTCTATGATATTATTATAAACCATTATAATCTCCTTTATATATTATTTTTACATATTATTTAATTAACTGTTTGATTATTTCGCCTGCCATTATAAGCCCTGCAACTGACGGAACAAATGCGCATGATGCTGGAGCAATTTTTCCGTTATCCTGAATTATAGAATCTGATATTACTGCGGGCGGTTCTTTTGAATATACGGTTTTTAGTGATTTGATACCTCGTTTTTTAAGTTCGCGACGCATTACCCGTGCAAGAGGACAAACGGACGTACTGTATATATCTGCGATTTCAAACGCTGTCGGGTCGAGTTTATTTCCTGCACCCATTGAGCTTATAACCGGAATGCCAGCTTTATTCGCCTGCATGATTATTTCAATTTTTCCGGTTATGGTATCAATTGCATCGGCTACATAGTCATACAGACTGAAATCAATCAAATCTGCGGTTTCGGGCATAAAGAAAAGTTTATGTACTGTGACGGAACATTCCGGATTTATATCGGCGATACGTTCTTTCATCACGTCCGCCTTGAATCTTCCGACGGTACTTCTGAGGGCGATTATCTGGCGGTTGATATTGCTTTCGGCGACTGTATCGTTGTCTATGAGGTCAATCGCCCCGATTCCGGAACGTGCAAGAGCTTCAGCAGTGAATCCGCCTACGCCGCCGACTCCGAAAACAGCCACTCTTGAATTTTTCAGCTGTTCAAGGGCATTTTTGCCGAAAAGCAGTTCTGTTCTTGAAAAAGTCATATAACCCACCTCTTATACAAATACTTACCAAACAGTATTATATCATATTCTGTTAAGAATTTCAAGTTTTTCCTGATATTAACATCTGGAAAAAATATTAGTTATTTTTTTAAAATTTATCTGACATACTTAACAAAAACGTGGAAAACTGGTATAATTATATTATACAAAAAGATGATATTTTCTGAAACATCAGGAGGGATTTTATTATGAATATTAAGAAAGTTATCGCGTTTGCTGCTGCCTGCTGTATTATCGGGGGAACTGTGCAGATGAACACAATGAATATCATGGATTCTGCTCTTGAAGCAAGTGCGGCAAGGATTATAGACGAAACATATGAAAATCTTACCTATAGAAAATATAGAGATTTTGTAACAATTGTCGGTTGTGACGAATCGGCGGAATCAGTTGAAATTCCGGCTGAAATCGACGGAGTTCCGGTGACAACTATCGGTGAAGGTGCGTTTAAAGACTGTACTGGTCTTATATCAGTAACAATTCCGGACAGCGTTACAAATATCAAAAAAAGTGCATTTTCTGGTTGTTCCGGTCTTACATCAATAATAATACCCGACAGTGTGACAAATTTCGGGGAATGGGCGGTTTCCGGCACACCATGGCTTGAAGAAAAACAGAAAGAAAATCCGCTTGTTGTTGTAAATGATATTCTTATTGACGGCGTAACCTGTGACGGAGATGTTGTAGTTCCTGACGGTGTGACGAGTATCGGAAACAATGCGTTCATTCACTGTAAGGGTTTTGAATCAATAACGATTCCGAGCAGCGTAATAAGTATTGGCGACAGTGCATTTTATATGTGTTCGGGTCTCAAATCAATAACAATACTGAATCCGTTCTGTAAAATATATGACAATGCACATACTATCTGTTCGGGTACTGACATGGTGTTTGAAAATGCTGATGTTATGCCGGAAGCATTATCCAGAGAATCAACTAATTTTAACGGATACTATGGATACTATTTCAACGGCGTAATCCGCGGATATTCCGGTTCAACGGCGGAGACATACGCTGAAAAATACGGATATGATTTTGAATCAATAGGAGAAATTGAAACTATTTTAGGCGACGCAAACTGTGACGGAGAAGTTTCAATTGCTGATGCAACTCTCGTCCTGCAATACTGCGGAGACAAAGATAAATATGTACTTACTGAACATGGCATAATCAATGCTGATGTTGACGGAACAGCAGGTATATCGGCTATGGACGCACTGAAGATTCAGGAATACGATGCCGGTATTATTGATAAATTCTGAAACTGAAAAAATATATCCGCCGGTGGATTCCGGCGGATTTTTTTGTCGGGAATTTGTTTGTGTTCTGAAATAAAT
>CAMWRC010000177.1 GCA_947176565.1 uncultured Ruminococcus sp. | reverse complement strand
TGATAGAATAGTGACAAAATAGTGTAGAGATATGTCTGTAATATCAGAAAAATATTTATGCGTACAAGCAGTACAAAGGGGGCGGTGATTTGAATGACAATAGCCGGAATGATATAATAGATGTTATTGATGAATTTGACTATTCAACACAAAACGCGGTATACAGCGAAAAGTTCCGTCAGTGGAGAAGCAGGCGCGATAATCCATACGCATTTACTTTTGAGAAACATCAGCGCGAAAGTGTTTATGTTGACGGCAGAGGATTTATTGACAAATCACCGATTGAAGCGGAAAAAAAATCCCTTTCTGCGATATTTTTCGCACTTGGCGCAGCTGCTCTGATGTGGATTGTGATTGATACAGTTATTTCAAGATTGATTATCATTGTGCTGAATTTATGCGGTGTTGACATCAATATGAATTTTTCGAGTTCGACGATTTACGGCGGTTGTTATGAGGTTGTTGCTGTTCTGATTGCCGTTGCATTTCTTAAAGTATTTATTCCGTTTACTTATTTACATACTAAATTTAAGATTCCTCTGAAAGCCGAATTTCTGTCAAATATGAGCAATCCGGCGGCTTTGATAGGTGCGATTTCTGTGACGTTTATCGTCTGTATTGCTACGAGCATACCGGCAGCATATTCAACAGAAACAAAGGAAGTTTATCAGTTTTTCACTTCAAGCGGTGCAGATGTATCTGTCTGGAATCAGTCGGAATTTTTAGTATACTCAATTTTTGATGTTATTATTATGCCAGTTGTTTCACAGCTTTTTTTCTGCGGGGCGATGTTTACAGTGATGCGGCAGTTCGGGGATTATTTTGCTGTTGTCATGATGTCGGCGACAGCTACGCTTCTAACGCAGGATTTGCATATAATGCCGGCGGTTTTTCTTGTTTCTCTAGTTGGAGCATATGGTATGCTCACCAGCGGAACAATTTTTACAGCAGTTGTTGTAAATATTCTGTATAAAATGTATGACCTTTCACTTACTATCATAGAGAATGACCATTCAGAAAATATGATGATGTATCGTCTTATATTTATGTGTTCGGTTCTTGCGGCAGGTTCTCTGGGGCTTGTTCTTTACCGGAATATGATTAAAAGAAAAAAGATACATCTTGCCGGATATAATTCAGAGTTGACATTCGGCAGACGGGTTCTTCACGCTTCAAAAACATTTCCGTATTCAGTGGTAGCTATACTCTGCATAATATGCGCGGTAATAAGGACGGTGCTTTAATGGATTACATGAAATATGCTCTTGAGCTTGCGGAAAAAGCCGCTGAGGACGGTGAAGTTCCAGTAGGAGCAGTTGTTGTGAAGAAATCAACGGGTGAAATTGTCGGAGAGGGAAGAAACCGCCGTGAATCGCATAAAAATGCCATTGCTCACGCTGAAATGGAAGCTATATCGCAGGCGTGCGGAAAACTTGGCGGCTGGAGACTTCACGGCTGTGCGATTTATATTACTCTTGAACCGTGTCCGATGTGCTGCGGAGCAATTATAAATTCGCGGATTGATGATGTATATTTCGGAGCATATGACCGGAAAAGCGGTTCTGCGGAATCTGTACAGCAGATATTCAGCTTTCCGTATAATCACAAACCGGCAGTATACGGCGGAATATGCGAGCATGAATGTTCCGGAATATTATCGAAATTCTTTAAACAATTACGCAATAAACGCAAAAAAGCTGATTCATGAATCAGCTTTTTTTATTAAATTTTCAGCGTTCTGATAAAATATTTTCCGGCGTTCATCTTCAGTCAGCGGAAGACTATTTATCATCTGTATCTCTTTAAGCGGATTATCCCACGGAGCATCGCTTCCGAAAAGAATTTTTTCAGCACCATGCTTCTGGATTATCCGCATAAGCTGTTCAGATTCAATAAAATCTGCAAGAATACCGGTATCAAGGTAGATATTCTCAAATTTTCCGGCGATACAGTCCTCAACCTCGTCAAAAAGTTTCATACCGCCTAAATGAGCCGCGACGATTTTCAGTTCCGGAATTTTTTCGGCGATATTCGCAAAGCTCCGCGGAACAGCAAGAATTTCGTCTTTGCTGAAAGGGTCCCAGCCGCCGTGGAATACAACGATAAGTCCGAGTTCAGCGGCTTTCCGGTAAACCGGCATCATGCGTTCCTCATCGGGGCGGAAATTCTGATATTCCGAGTGAAATTTCAGACCATAAAGACCAAGACTGATGATTCGTTCAACCTCTGAAACAGCGTCTTTGGCATCGGGGTGAACCGAACCGCAGCATAAAATATTATCGTTCATAATTCCGGCTGCCCAGTTATTGATAGCTGTCTGCTGAGTCGGTTTTGTGGCAATAGGCAGAATCATCGCCTGAGTTATTCCGCATTTATTCATAAGCCGCCGCAGACTCGAAACTGTACCGTCGGTATAAGGTTTAATATTCTGTGTATCTGCTGAATGTTCTGCTGTACTGGTCAGCGAAGCCATTGCACGTCCTGCGAGACTGTCCACGAAGGCGTGTGTGTGAAAATCAAAATATCTCATATTTACTCCATTACGTGTTTCATAGAACTCATTTTATCTAGATTATGGCAGAATACCCCCACTTCTAAGCGAACGAAGTGAGCGAAAGTGGGGGATGAATGCCGTCTGAAAAAAGTATTGACAAATCCGTCAGACTATGATATAATGAATAAATCCTGACAAGTTAAGATAAGCGGTTGCACTATCGAATCGTATCGTGTGTAAAATCTTAAGCGTCAGTTAGTCTTCTGTAAAAAAGAAGTCAGGAAAAATAAAATAATAAATATTAAAGTAGCGGTGTGGACTTAAAGTCCTATCCAGTAGCGGCGAAGTGGACACGCCTGTAAGAATAAGGGTTGCCTGATTTTTTCAGGTGGAAACTTAAATACCAATCTTCTTACGAAGCCACCACCTCTTAGCGAGTGTAACGAGCGTAGGTGGGGGAGAGTTCACATCATAGCTCCTAACTGCTTTATTATACTTAAAGTGATAGCCACAGCTGAAAAGCTGAAAATTAGACCGACTATACAAGTTATCACCGCCCATATATCATAGACTTTTTTCATTATTCTGCTTAATCTTACTTTATAAATTTTATCTGTATCATATATATTTTTTGAAAGTCCGGATTCACGCGGGAATATGCATGGATATTCCACGCCGTCAATCATATAGTAAGCGACTTTGAATTTTCCTTTTTTAGGAGTATCAAATCTTGTAAAATTTGCACAGCACTTTTTTGTAAACAGAAGATTAAGCGTACACCAGACGAAAAACAATGCCATAGCGATTATCACCAGTTCAATTAGTCCGAGACCGAACAGAATAATCACAAAATTGCTTACACCGAGAATTTTTGCAATTACAACTATCACAGCAAGCACTACCAGAAATTCCATTGCTTCATCTCCTTCTCACCGGATTACAGTAAGCGGTGTAATACCGCCTGTTGTAATTATAACACAAATGTGAAAATAAGTCAAATATACGTTTCTGTACAAAAACGGAGCTTTTTAGTTTGATACTCATAAAGAAGTTTAAGCCACGAGGCAATTATTGATAACTGCTTCGTGGCTTATTGTTAATATTTGATTACTCGCATAAATAAGAATTCAGCAAATTAAATC
>CAMWRC010000176.1 GCA_947176565.1 uncultured Ruminococcus sp. | reverse complement strand
TCCATATCCTGCGGAAAAATACATATACAAAGAATCAGATAAAATTTTATGGAGGGACTAAAATGGAAATGAAAAATTATGAACTTGTTGACAGCGTCGAAAAACTTAAAACAGCTATTCTTCGTGTAAGAAAGGCACAGCAGATTTTTTCCGGCTACACTCAAAAACAGGTTGATAAAATTTTCCTTGCTGCCGCATCTGCCGCTAACAAACAGCGTATTCCTCTTGCAAGACTTGCTGTAGAGGAAACCGGCATGGGTATCATTGAAGATAAGGTCATTAAGAATCATTACGCATCAGAATACATCTATAATGCTTACAAGGACGTAAAGACCTGTGGTGTTATTGAGGAAAACAAGGCTTACGGTATAAAAAAAGTAGCCGACCCTATCGGCGTTATCGCTGCTGTTATTCCTACCACTAATCCTACTTCTACGGCAATTTTCAAGACTCTCCTTGCACTTAAAACAAGAAACGGAATCATTATAAGCCCTCACCCAAGAGCTAAAAAATCCACCATCGAAGCTGCAAAGGTTGTTCTTGAAGCAGCTGTCGCAGCGGGTGCTCCTGAGGGTATTATCGGCTGGATAGATATTCCGAGCCTTGAAATTACAAATCTTGTCATGAAAGAGGCTGATATTATTCTTGCAACAGGCGGTTCCGGAATGGTAAAGTCTGCATATTCAAGCGGAAAACCAGCTATTGGTGTCGGCGCAGGAAATACTCCTGCTGTCATTGACGAAACTGCCGATATTATCCTTGCGGTCAATTCAATTATCCACTCAAAAACTTTTGATAACGGCATGATTTGTGCTTCGGAGCAGTCAGTGATTGTTCATGAAAAAATATATGATACAGTAAAAAATGAATTTACCGCAAGAGGATGCTATTTCCTAAATGCCGAGGAAACAGAAAAAGTCCGCAAGACTATCATCATAAACGGCGTGCTAAATGCAAAGATTGTCGGTCAGAAAGCTCATACTATTGCAAAGCTTGCAGACTTTGAAGTTCCTGAGGGTACAAAAATACTCATTGGTGAGGTTGAGAACATTGATATTTCCGAGGAATTTGCTCATGAAAAGCTTTCTCCCGTTCTTGCCATGTATAAAGCAAAAGATATTCAGGACGCTTTCAATAAGGCTGAACATCTCATTGCAGATGGTGGCTATGGTCACACATCTTCTATTTATATCAATGAAATAACGGAAAAATCAAAGCTTGATGAGTTTATTTCACAAATGAAAACCTGTCGTATACTGGTAAATACTCCCTCATCACAGGGAGGTATCGGTGATATTTACAACTTCATGCTTGCACCGTCGCTGACTTTGGGCTGCGGCTCATGGGGAGGAAATTCCGTCAGCGAAAATGTAGGCGTAAAGCATCTTATAAATATCAAGACCGTCGCCGAGAGGAGAGAAAATATGCTGTGGTTCAGAGCTCCTGAAAAGATTTATTTAAAGCGTGGCTGTCTGCCTGCTGCACTTGACGAACTGAAAAATGTTATGGATAAAAAGAAAGTATTTATCGTTACAGACAGTTTTCTCTTCCAGAACAACTATACTAAGCCGATTACAGACAAGCTTAATGAAATAGGAATACAATACACACAATTTTATGATGTTGCTCCAGACCCAACTCTTGCAAGTGCAAAAGCAGGAGCAGAACTTATGAAGTCTTTCCAGCCTGACTGCATTATCGCTCTTGGCGGTGGCTCAGCTATGGATGCTGCAAAAATTATGTGGGTACTTTATGAACACCCCGAAGCGGATTTCATGGATATGGCTATGCGTTTCATGGATATCAGAAAGCGTGTTTACACGTTCCCGAAAATGGGCGAAAAGGCTTATTTTATTGCGATTCCTACATCTGCCGGCACAGGCTCTGAGGTCACACCTTTCGCTGTTATAACTGATGAAAAAAGCGGTGTAAAATATCCTCTTGCCGATTATGAGCTTCTCCCGGATATGGCTATAATTGACATAGACTTCCACATGAACGCTCCAAAAGAACTTACAGCTGCTTCGGGTATAGATGCTGTAACTCATGCCCTTGAAGCATATGCTTCTATGCTTGCGACTGATTACACCGACAGTCTTGCACTTCGTGCGCTGAAAATCATCTTTGAGTATCTTCCACGAGCATATGATAACGGTAAGAATGATGTAGAAGCCCGTGAAAAAATGGCGAATGCAGCTGCTATGGCAGGTATGGCTTTTGCTAATGCATTTCTCGGAGTCTGCCACTCTATGGCGCATAAATTAGGTGCATTCTATCATCTTCCACACGGTGTTGCAAATGCTCTGATGATAGAAGAAGTTATAAGATTCAATGCAAGTGAAATTCCTGCAAAAATGGGTACATTCTCTCAGTACGGCTATCCGCACACGCTTTCACGTTATGCCGAAATTGCCGAATATCTTGGCATTACAGGCAAAAATGATACTGAAAAATTAGATGGACTTATCAGAAAAATCAACGAACTTAAAGAGCGCGTCGGCATTAAGAAGTCTATTAAAGAATACAATATTGATGAAAAAAATTTCCTCAACCATGTGGATGAAATGACTGAACAGGCATTCGATGACCAGTGCACAGGAGCTAATCCGCGTTATCCGCTTATGAGTGAAATTAAGCAGATGTATCTTAACGCATACTGCGGACAACAACATCGGCTATGCGTTCAGAATTGCGGATGATAGGGATATTTCGGAGAAACTTCTGCCGTTCCTCAACAGTATCGGGGATTCGTTTGCCAAAGTTTTTCCCAACTTAAATCATGTGGATATTCTTGTTGTTATCGCTGTTGCATGAGTTATGAAAGCAGTTCTGTATATTAAATCCAAAAACCGAAAAAAATCCAGACAGGGCGAGGAATACGGTTCAGCAGAAGAAAAATTTGACCTGACCGTCCATGTCGTCTGAGATTCCGAAGCTCCGCTGCTGAGTGCTTTTGTACCGTCGGCAATATAAGATTCATCACCCTTGACATTTTCAATTTCTGAAAGCGTGGAAACATTGTTAATATTCTGAGCAGAAGCCATATTTTTCAGACAGTCGCTTCCAATAATTTTCTGAACGTTTCTGTCTGCTCCCGCAAACGCATCAAGCTTAAGATTTATGGCTTGTCTCCTATTGAATACAGACTCAAGACTGCATAAAAAAGCGACCAAGATTTCTCTTAGTCGCTTTGCATAAATTTCTTTCCAAAACTTTGTCTAACTTTTTGGGGTCAGTTCACTGATTGCTCAATAACTGTTTTATCGGAATTTTGGTGCCGCAGACCGGACTTGAACCGGTACTCTGTTGCCAGAACGGGATTTTAAGTTTGCTAAGCGTTGTGTTAAACCATGACAACTCATTAAAAAAAGCTGCCTGACTTTTTATTCAGTTTCTGCTTTTAATAAATTGTGTCAAGTATTATTGACAAAATCAATTTCCCTTGAAACACAGCAGACAGATTTTTCCGAAACAAATCGGCAGATTAAGGCTATCGAGAACAACATCAATCAGATAGCCGTCCGTCTGCACAGTTCGGGTAATTTTTACGCAGAAGATATGCAGGAAATCAAGCAGAAAGTTGGTGAATTATGGCGGTTACTTCTATCCATCCAATCAGGGCAACAGTCGGCAGTGC
>CAMWRC010000175.1 GCA_947176565.1 uncultured Ruminococcus sp. | reverse complement strand
GTCCATTATGGGCATCTGAATATCCATAAGAATCAAATCATAGGCATCTGCCGGCAGTTCCTTTATTCTCTCAACTGCCACAGTTCCGTCGTTAGCTGTATCAATAACGAATCCGACATTTTCCAGAATAGCCTGTGCGATTTCCTGATTCAGTTCATTATCTTCCACAAGCAGGATTTTCATGCCGTCGAAACGCAGTTCAGGAGTATCAGGTTCTTCCGAATCTTCCTTATCGATATACGGTGCGGCAAGAACTCCACGCAGTTCCGAGAAGAAAATCGGCTTTGAACAGAATGCTGTAACTCCGGCTTCCCTTGCTTCTTCCTCAATATCCGTCCAGTCATATGCTGTGATTATGATAATCGGCGTTGTATCTCCGATTACTTTCCGGATTCGGCGGACAAGTTCGATGCCGTTCATATCAGGCATAAGCCAGTCAATTATATACGCACTGTACGGTTCATTCTGTTCTATCGCGAACTCTGTACGGATAAGAGCTTCTTTTCCGAGAGTAGTCCAGTCGGGGTGCATACCGATGACGGAGAGCATTTTTCCGACGCTGACACAGGTATTAACATCATCATCAACCACAAGTGCCCTTAAATCCGCCAGCTGCTCCAGACGCTGCGACTTTGCGGGAACATCGGCGACTTTGAAACGGAACTTGACAATAAACTCCGAACCCTTGCCTTCTTCGCTGACTACTGTAATAGTGCCGTTCATCATATCAACGATATTTTTCGTAATCGCAAGACCGAGACCTGTTCCCTGTATTCCGCTCACAGTAGCAGTCTGTTCTCTCTCGAATGGCTCGAAAACGTGTTTCAGAAATTCCGGACTCATACCGATTCCGGTATCTTTTACTCTGAATTCATATGAAGCATAATTCTGCTCTTCCGATGTCTGTATAATGCGGACGCTTACCATACCTCCCGGCTTTGTATATTTCATAGCATTGCTCAGGATATTCAAAAGAACCTGATTCAGTCGGAGCTTATCACAGATAATATTTTCATTCACAACGTCAAGAGTATCTATATAAAATTCCAGCTGTTTTGATTTCACATCTGACTGCACAATTGTCTTGAGGTCGTGCATGATTTCTGGGAGACTGACTTCTTTTTCTTCAATCTTGACTTTTCCGCTCTCGATTCTGCTCATATCCAGAACATCATTTATAAGGCTCAGCAGATGATTGCTTGAAGTCATTATCTTGCCGAGATAGTCCTGCACCTGCTCCTTATTGTCTATATGACTTGCTGCAAGTGATGTAAATCCGATAATGGCATTCATAGGAGTACGAATATCATGCGACATATTATTCAGGAATGTAGTCTTGGCATTATTTGCATACTGAGCCTGTGCAAGTGCTTCAGAAAGAACATCTTTCTGTTCCTGTTCACGCCGTATCATCTCGTCAATATTCCGGAATCCGACAAGGATAAAACATTTATATTCAGGATTGGTTTCTCCGACTTTCACATAAGTATACTGGAAATGATGTGTTTCCCCGTCAACAAGTATACGATAGATTCCTGTATACTCATCGCTTTCGTCAATCTGCTTTCTTACTCTGTCGATGGAAAGAGCTTCAGTGAGATACTGCTGGTCTTCCGGGTGAACACGGTCATGTATATACTGTTCCAGAATCGGGGTGTACGGCTGTTCTCCCAAGGAATCTTTTTTCAGACCTTTTGTCACATATCCTTCCAGTTTTATGATTCTTGCGGTATCTGTTTCTTTATTGACAGCAAAGACGTTTGTATAATCTCGGCTCAATGCTTCAACAATGGCAAGCTGTTCGCTCATCTCCTTGTTTGACTGCTCCTTTGCATTCAGAAGCTTGGCGTTCCATCGTCCTCTGAGATACAGCACCAGAATAATAAATACAACCAGTGTAAAACCAAAGACTCCGAAAAGTATCATCTTCGGATTAGCCTGAAGATACTGCGTCAGACTCATATCCTCAACAGTATATGTTGTATATTTGGAAACAAACTGATTCAGCATTTCATTATGCACCTGCTGAATGCACTTGTTAAGTATGGATATAAGCTCATGGTCTGTGGTATCGCGTACATACATACGAAAATCTATATTCATATTATTCGCGATGCTGTAGTACAGAGATTTTGTTTTATCGTTATTCACGAACAGCTGTGCCGCATAAGCATAAACATATGCAGCATCTGCTTCCTTATTGAGTACCGCCTGCATTGCAGCCTCTCTTGTAGGATAAGTCAGAATATCGATATCTCCGTAGAACTCATTAACAATAAGAGACTTGCTCTGTGAATCGGATACGGCAACTTTTTTTATATTTCCGGAAAAATCCTGCCGGATTACCCTTGCAACTCCGGTGGTCATATATATATCAGTGTTGAATCCATGATATTCAGATTCTTCAACAATGGGACTCGAACTGAGTCTGTCGATTACGACATCAACACTGTTAGTCGCTGCTATATTGTAGTATTTATCTTTGTCATCTGTAACAATCACTTCGTAGGGAAGTCCGGCAAGTTCCATGACATAGGCAAAATACTCCGGAAGAATGCCATTCAGTTCTCCGTTTTCCACGTAGGCGTATGGTTCTTTGTTACCAAGTGCGGTGACAGTGATATTTTTTTCTCCTGAGACGACCGCTCGGATATATTCCTTTTCGCGCTCTGTAAATACAAGTTCATCTGAATATGTAGGACCGTAATACTCATAAAATAATGTATTTTTCCAGTCGCCTTCATTGATATCCATCTGTTCTATGGCGTAATTGATTTCATCAAGCAGCTCCGTATCGTCTTTTCTGACAATTGCATAGAAATCAGCTTCTGAAATTACATCAAGAGTCTTTTCGTTTTCTGGTTTTCTCAAATCACTGGAAATTATAGCGTCCACATCGCCGTTCTGCAAAGCATTGGTAAGGTCATCTGAATTATCGTATTCTTTAGCGGAATATGAAAAATCATGTTCTTCAGCAAAATCCATGAATTTCTGATTCTGACTGCTTCCGGTCAAAAGACCTACAGTCATGCCGTCATAGGTTTCATAATTTCTTCCGTGGAACTGATTATTATCACGGCGGACTGAAATAACTGTATTATTTCGTCCGATAGGGTCAGAAAATGCGAACTGTTCCTCACGCTCCGGAGTTTTCCGTGCGGAAGTAACAACGTCAATCTCGCCGTTTTTCAGCATTTCAAGCATTTCGTTCCATGACTTATCATATCCGGTATACTGGAAATTCAGGTGAGAATATTCTGAAATCATACTAAGAAGTTCGATACCATAGCCTGTCAGACTGCCGTTTTCATCTTTCATATGATAGCCTTCAAAATAAAAGATACCTGCCCTGACTGTTCTGTTATCAGACTGCGCACCGGCTGATATTGTTATTAATCCTGTTAAGCTGGATATAATAAATAAAATGCATATCATAAATGCAGTGATTATTTTTATGTATACTCTGTTTCTGGTCTGCATCGTCCTCACCTCATGATAAAATAAAAAACTATAAAAACAATTTTCTTTTTACTTATTATATCATATTTTTCTGAATTTGTCAACGTTCAGTCTTATTCGTCATGATAATTTAAATTGTAAAAATAATTAAATTTTAAAAAGCACTTGACATATACCCCTACATGG
>CAMWRC010000174.1 GCA_947176565.1 uncultured Ruminococcus sp. | reverse complement strand
GCTGAAATCACTGAAAAATCAAGTGACATCTATAAAGTTACTCTGAAAAATGCTTCTGGTGAGGTTCTCGATGTTTACGAAATCAGTCCTGTAACCGGTATCGGTGAAGATTCAAAAGACGCTGAAGTTAATCTTCCGCAGACAGGCAACAATTCCCTTACAAATATCGTAACCGCTATTGCAGCGTTCATGATGACTATAGCTGGTTTCGCTGCTGTTAAGTTCTCCGGAATCTTCCGCCGCAAAGAAAATAAATAAGCAAATCAATATCAATACATTAAGCAAAAAAGACTGAGAAATCAGTCTTTTTTGTTTTTTAATACAGATAAAAAAATTTTTTCTGAAAGTGTCAGAAAGTCTGTTTTAATTTCGTATTAATAAGTGAAGGAGGTCAAACAGATCACAAAAGGAGGTACCAAATTGAAGATCACAGAAGAAAATTTCTTACAAGAGTTACAGCGAAGGAATGAGGACGCTCTTGAATTCGTTGTTAAGAATTATGGTGGATTATTAAAGGCAGTAATTCATCGCATTTTATATGATTACCCGGAAGATGCCGAGGAATGCTTGTATGATTCAGTTTTAAAAATATGGAAACATATAAATTCTTATAACAAGCAAAATAAATTCGAGAATTGGATTGCCGCAATTGCAAAATATTCTGCTCTCGATAGATTAAGAATAATAAAAAGGCTTCAACCAATGGAAGATATTGATATATTACCTATATCAGATGAGTCTGTTTTTACAGGGAATGAATCATTCGATGAATTTTTCGCAGAGCTTATATCATGTCTTAAAGATGAAGACAGAATGATTTTTATAAAGATTTTCTGGAATGGCGAGAGTATTAACGATGTTGCTATGCAGCTTGGAAAATCTCAGAATTTCCTGTACAAGCGTATTTCCAGAGGAAAACAGAAGATTATGAAGCATAATCCGGGTTATTTCAAATAGGAGAAACGACTATGAATGAAAAATTATATCAGCTCCTGAATAATGATGCGAGTGAACTGCCGGAAGCAGAAATGATAAGCAATCAGGAGGTAAATAATATTATGAAACGTTTCAGAGAAGAAAAAGGCACTATGCCGGTTAAGAAGAGACGTAAGCCTAAGATGAGTGCGGTAATACTTGCAGCAGTAATTGCAGCCTGCGGCGGAACTACAGTATTTGCAGCGTCTCATAGCAATCTATTTCAGAACCTTGAATCCAATAAAACCAAAACTCACGTTGATGATAACAGAACTGAGTGGAAAGTTGATAAAACTCCCGATTTAAACAACTACGAGATGCTGGAATCCTTTGCGAATACAGACGAGGAAGCTGAAATCAGCAGCAATGACGAAATATCAGTTTCAGTTGAGAGTATGTATTGTGACGGAAGAACGCTTGTACTTGGTCTTACAGGAAGTCTTAATAATGGAAATCCCGACGGATACAGATATGTTGGCTTCGGTTCAATTAAAATTGATTGTGGCGATGTTGTTTTTGAAACAGCAGACAGATTGGACGGAACTGTACATTACACATGGCTTGAAGGAAACATGATGCTTGATGAGGGTACAGAAAACAGCTTCAGCGGACAGATTACTCTTAAGCTTCTTGATGAATATATGCTTACAGAGTCGAAAAATGCTGTTATTACCCTTGAAGATTTATACATTGGTGATGATTATTACAATACTCACGCTGAATTGAATGACATAGTAATAAATAAGCGTATTGTTGTTGATAAAGACCTGATTAATGGAAATGCAATTGAACAGAGCGAAGATGGATACAAAGTCAGACTTTCCGACTATAGTCCTGCAAGTATTCATGTAGAATGGGAGTATCCAAGCGATTTGGATGACAAAAATAAGGCAGAAACTATTACAGTAGATGGATGTTATACACCTTTATATTCTATGGAACTGTTTTTCTATGATGAAGACGGTAATGAAATTCCTTTCCTCAACGAATTGATTGGTACAGGCTCTCTTACAACTCCGTCAAGTGACATAATATACGCAAGAATCCTTAACAAACAGGAAAGAACTGACAGCGACCTTTATTATGGTATGCCTGTTTATAAAGAGTTTAAGTTTGATTTAAGTGAACTTAAAAACGAAGAATAAAAAAGAGATACAGGCAAAAATATAAATTACAACTCCTTAAATATGTTAATATAAAACATGATGATACTATAGACATAAAACGCACTTTTCCAGAATCATCTGAGAAAGTGCGTTTTTTATCTAAATTTCACTATGTCACTTATTTTCTGAGTCTGCAATAGACTTTAGTACAAATACCAGTGAAATTATAATCAAAGATAATAAAATCAGCATATATTTATTAAAAAATTCTCCGCCGCTATACATCGAAAATAAATAACAGATACCCAGTTTATCTTTAAGTCCGATATTTGCCGCATAATATACCATTGAAGTCATATATCCTGCCGAAACACTGCCGCTTAGTCCGGCAATAGCAAATCCGGTTGTTCCCATAAACAAAGACGACGCAAAACTGCCGATAAAATGTTTCCACGTAACATCACATTCACAGTATTTCATGACAAGAACAAATATTCCTGTAATCAGCATGACAGCAGCAACAGAATATATCACCCTGATTAAACAGACTATCAGATAATTCGTTTTCTTTGAGCGTATAACATCACGGATTTCCGGATTCTGTTCCGGCATAAAAACCGGAGTCATCAGAACTGCTCCTATGAATGGCAGAAGATATTCAAGAGGCTGTGCAGATGCTCTTGAATCAAGCGAACTAATACTGAATACCAGAGGTGTAAGAATGGCAACAGCAGCTGCAATCAGGAAGTGAATCAGAAAATTATGTTTCAGATTTACTGATAAGATTTTTGCGAATGACATTCAGACCACCCCTTCTTTTTTCGGAATAAATAAATATCGTCAATGCCATGAAAGCAAATGCAAGAATAGTATAAAAAATCCTGCTGAAAACAAATTTACTCAAATCTTCCATGAATATATCCCTGCCGTAAAGAGAATTATGACGGCATACAAATGTAAACCTGCCTATACCTCCTGTTAATTCAACGCTAACCATAACACTGCTGAACCAGATTACACCCTGCACAAATACCGCCATTAACTGCGATAATAATTCCGTGAGAGCCATTCCAACGGCTGCGGAAAACATGATATTAGGCAGAAGCCAGAAAACCGCCATTTTCGGAATCGCTAAAAAATCCACGCTTTCATGCGGATAAAGCTTCATAACGCTGAATGTTCCCGCAAATGAAAGCAAAATCACCGGAATCGCAAGCATTATGACAATCACTGCGAATCTTGTCAGTACCAACTTTGCAGATGAAATATTCCTTGTATAAATCAATTGCTGTATACGTGATTTCTTATCCGCATTGGCAAGAGCCGCCGCCGCAAATACCGGAAGTATCGAAACAATAATTCCCATATAATCACAGAAAAGTCTCGCATAAGCACCTGTTATCCTGTCTTTTTCAATGATTGCGTTATAGTCTGCTAAAGCATCTTCATAAGTTTTCGGTACACGGGAAAAGTTATCTACAATATAATCATCTGAATAATCCGAGCCTCCGCCTATGATTTTATCCGCCTTGTGCATTAATTCGCGGAAATGCTCATATGTCATAGTATCAGGA
>CAMWRC010000173.1 GCA_947176565.1 uncultured Ruminococcus sp. | reverse complement strand
TACGGGTACACATCGCAGATAACGTGTTTTTGTCTTTTCTGCGATTCCAGCATTTATGCTGTACCAAAAAATGTGCTTGGTTATTTCACTTTGTTTTACACCGCCGTCACAATCCTACAAGGACAGGATACCATAAAAATTTGATTTTGTCAAGTGTCAGTAACGGTTTTCACCTCTCTTTCTTGTAAAAATTCTTTCTTGTTTCTAAGTTTTTACAGAATTACTTTAACTGTTAAATTCCTCTGTATTATGATAAAATTAATATAAAAGTTAATATACACACGGTTGAACCGGTTTCTTCAAGTTGACTTAATTTTACCATATTTTAACGGAAAAATAAAGTGTTTTCAGCGAGTTTCAGCGTTTTGCACAATATTTTTCTACATTTTGCACAAAAGAAAATTATACGTTAAGTATTAAAAATGACTCTGTAACAATTATGTAATTGAGTTATTTTTTTAAGAATCGGTATTGATTTTTTATATATGATTCTGTACCAAATTTCTCTGAACAGTTCTTGACAAAATGGTGCAGATATGATATAATTAACTTTATGTAAGCTGAAAACGGCAGCTTCTGCGGCTTGATGTGCAGAAGCAAAAATCCGACCGTTTTAATTACCTGCGGTAAGACTGGCACTGCTGCTGATTTTCATTGCCGGAGGAGAAAGGAGCAGGCTTGCTATGAATAATATGAATCCAGAATTTAAGATAAGAGAGGTAGCCGAGCGAATTAGACTGACTCGCGAATCAGTAGGCTTCACTCCCGAGGAAATGGCTGAAAAATGCGGCGTTTCCGCTTACGAGTACCTCGCATACGAAGGAGGAGCAAAAGATTTCAGCTTCACCTTTATCTATAAGTTCGCAAATGTCTGCGGCGTGGACATTACCGACCTCATGGAGGGCGAATCGCCGCATATCAACAGTTACGACCTAACAAGAGCCGGAGACGGTCTGCCTATCGCAAGAAGAAAAGGCGTCAGCTATATGCGTCTTGCACCAAATTTCCGGAATAAGATAGGCGAGCCGTTCCTCGTTACTATACCTTATGTAGATGAAAAATACAGAGTTCCTCACCCGCATACCCATGAGGGTCAGGAAATGGATATCGTCGTAAGCGGTCAGCTTAAAGTTCAGGTCGGCGATAATGTTGAAATACTAAATGAGGGCGATTCGATTTATTACGACAGCTCCGAAAAACACGACGAATGGGCTGTCGGCGGTAGGGAATGTAAATTTTATGCTGTTGTTTTCGGAACAAATCAGCCTCAGAGAGTTATTCAGCATATTGAACCGGTTATACTTCCGGGCGTTACAAATTTTGACCTCGCAAAAGTCGAGAATCCTGTTGCGGACAAGTTCGTTGAAGTTGAAACAGATGAAAACGGTGCAATGAAAAATATCCGTTTCAAGAATGTGGAAACATTCAATTTCGGCTTTGATGTTGTGGACGTGCTTGCTGCAAAGAATCCTGACAAGACTGCACTCATATATGTTGATAACGATATGAACGACAGAAAGTTCACGTTTGCAGATATAAAGAAATATTCAAACATGACAGCCAATTATTTCCGTTCTATGGGAATTAAAAAGGGCGACAAGGTAATGCTGGTTCTTAAAAGACATTATCAGTTCTGGTTCTCTATTCTTGCCCTGCACAAAATCGGCGCAATTGTTATTCCGGCGACAAATCAGCTTGTACAGCATGATTTTACTTACAGATTCAAGGCTGCCGATGTTAAAGCTATCGTCTGCACAGCTGACGGCGATGTCGCACATCAGGTTGACCTTGCTGTTGAGGAATGCGGCATGAAAATCACGAAGATGATTGTCAAGGGTGAGCGCGACGGCTGGTTCAATTTTGATGAAGGTATAAAGGGTTGCAGTGATGTATTTGAACGTCCTACAGACCCGAAAGAACTCTCATGCGGTCATGAAACTAATCTTATGTATTTCACATCAGGTACGACCGGTTATCCGAAAATTGCAGCACACAGTCATCTGTATGCTCTCGGACATTTCGTTACTGCCCGTTATTGGCACAACGTTGATCCGAACGGCATTCACCTGACAATTTCTGATACTGGCTGGGGTAAGGCTCTTTGGGGAAAACTGTATGGTCAGTGGCTCAGCGAAACCTGCATTTTTGTGTATGATTTTGAGCGTTTCCACGCTGATAAGATTCTGCCGATGTTCAAGAAGTACGGAATTACTACATTCTGCGCTCCGCCGACTATGTTCAGATTCTTTATAAAGGAGGATTTGTCCAAATATGACCTCAGCAGTATAAAATATGCTACTGTTGCCGGTGAGGCTCTCAATCCGGAAGTTTACAATCAGTTCCTGAAAGCCACGGGCGTAAAGCTTATGGAAGGCTTCGGTCAGACTGAAACTACTCTTGTTATCGGAAACTTTGTCGGCATGACAGCGCGTCCTGGTTCAATGGGAAAGCCGAACATTCAGTATGATGTTGATATTGTTGATTCCGACGGCAATTCCGTAAAACCCGGCGAAACGGGTGAAATCGTTATCCGCACAGATAAGAATACTCCTCCCGGACTTTTCCTCTGCTACTATAAAGATGAGGAAAAAACGAAAGAGGCATGGAGCGACGGAATTTATCATACAGGTGATACCGCATGGAAAGACGAGGACGGCTATTACTGGTATGTCGGACGTGTTGATGATGTTATTAAGTCATCTGGTTATCGTATTGGACCGTTTGAGATTGAAAGCGTTATCATGGAGCTGCCGTATGTTCTGGAATGCGGTGTAAGTGCTGCTCCCGACCCTGTACGCGGTCAGGTTGTAAAGGCTTCAATCGTGCTTGTAAAGGGTACTGAGGGTACGGACGAACTCAAAAAGGAAATTCAGGAGTATGTCAAGAAGCATACTGCTCCTTATAAGTATCCTCGTATTGTTGAGTTCCGCGACGAACTTCCTAAGACTATCAGCGGCAAAATCCGCCGTGTTGAACTTAAAGGTTAATTGATTCAGATTTATTCAGCCGCGGAGCAGTCTGCGGCTGATATTATATCAGGGGGATTTTTATGAATTTGGCTGAACTCGAAAAAATTATTGATGTTAAATTTCCGAAAAAGTTCCATGAAATCTATGAAACAGGTGCTATGGAATGGGTTGAAGTGGGATATGAGAAATTCAACGAAAACAGGGAGCATTATCTCAATGATCCGAAAGCGTTTCTGATGCTTTCATGCGACTGCGAACCTGCTTTTTTTGAAGATATACCCGATTTAATTACAACTATTGATGAAATGCTGACGTGGAGAAAAGAGTATATAAATCAGGGACTTGATGAAAAATACAGACTGATTCCCTTTGCTATGAACGGCGGAGGAGATTTGTATTGTTTCTTATATGAAAATAATGTCAATGAGCCTGCTGTTGTGCTGTATTTTCATGACTGCTATGATAATCCGGAGATTATCGGAAAAAATTTTGATGAATTTTTGTATATAGCAATGCTTTCTGTGATTGCATATGCAGTAGATGATGACGATTTTTCTGAACTTGAGGGCGAACAGTGGAAAAATAATGTTAATTATCTTTTACCGGAATACAGAAATATTATTTCGGAAAATAATGCGGAAAGACTTGCTGATATTTACTGGTCTCTTGATTTTGATGAATCTGAAATTT
>CAMWRC010000172.1 GCA_947176565.1 uncultured Ruminococcus sp. | reverse complement strand
CCGCCGGCAGAACACTGTATTTCTTCAGATAATCCGAGTGCAAGGGAAAGCGATGCCATGAATGTCTCACCGCCTGAAAGAGTACGCACATCTCTTTCAGTACCATTGTAATAATCAATAACATTAAGTTCCAGACCGCTTTTTGCGCTCTTATTATCAGATACTTCACGTCTTTTCAGTTCATACTGTCCGTTCGTCATAACAATAAGCCGGCTGTTTGCACGTTTAATGACTCTTTCAAAATAGCTCATCTGAACATATACTTCAAAAGTAATTTTATCTACACCGTTTATAGTTCCGTTAGCAGTATCTGACAAATCTTTTAATAGTTTGTATCTTTCCGCAAGTCTGATGTAATTATCAAGCTCAAGCCGGAGGTTTTTAAGTATATTTGAATTAATTTTAATTCTTGAATGAACCTCTTTCTGCTGATTCATAATTTTACTGCGTTTTTCAGTAAGATTTTTATCATCTTCTTTTCTGGAAGCAATATCAATATCTTCGGAGTCTGTCAGCTGGACTCTCAACTGCTCGATTTTACCGTTGAGTTCAGTCTGTCTTTTCTCACAATCATGATAAGCGTTTCTCGCTCTGTCCATACTCTCTTTTATGTCGGTTTTTTTATCAATAAGCATTTGTTTATATTCTGATGCTTTTTTTCTGCTTTCAAATTTCAGAGAAGCTTTAAGTGAATCAATTTCCGCGGAAAGTTCATTACTCATAATCTCGATAGAAACAGAATCTCTTTTAAGTCCGTTCAATTCCGCGGATTTATCCTGAAATTTCTTCTGAAGTTCAGGTATATCGAAAGCAAGCTTTTGTTTACGTGCAATACGCTTTTCTTCTGTTCTGATTCTGGTTTCAAGTTCAGATACTTTTCTCTCGCATTCGCTGTACTTTTCGTTGATTTTTCCGGTTATATTACTAATATTATACTCAGACAGGATTTCAATTGCAGTTTCTTTTACTTTTTCTTCTACAATGCCCGCCTGTGTTTTAAGTTTTCCTGCTTTTTCGCTGAGTTCCTGCATTTTATTTTCAGCGGTTTCAAGTTCGGATTTAATCTTTTTCAGTTCAGCTTCTGACGGCACATTTTCAGAACATATTGCAGGTTCAGGGTGTTCAGTCGAACCGCATACAGGACATTTTTTACCTGTTTCAAGCGATGATGCAAGGATTCCCGCCTGTCCATCAAGAAACGCCTTATATTTGTTATTATATGTTATCCTGAGCTGTTCTGTTCTGGCAGATGATTTCAGATAATCTGCTTGTGCATTTTCAAGCTGTTTACTTAATTTTCTGAATCTTTCAACATCTGATTTCAATTCTTCAAGTACATCTATACCGGATTTCACGGATTCAAGTTCATGCAGAAGTTTTTCTTTCTGCTGTCCTGCATCATCAAGATTTTCTCTTTCAATGCTGAGTTTTTGAATATTTTCAGAAATATCAGCTGTTTCAGTTTCTGATTTTTCAATGCATTTCCGGATATATTCCAGTTTTTTCTGAAGCTCCTGAAATTTTTTCTGTTTATTTTCCAGCTTGTCATAATTTTCAAATTCAGAATCTGTCAATATGATTTCTCGGTCGATAGATTCTATTTCTGTCTGTCTTTCCGACTGTTTTTTTAATTTGGACTCAAGCTCTGCAAGTACCGGAATATTTTCATTAAAGATTTCTTCAATCCTGTGAAGTTCTTCAGCAAGTTTCTGTTTCTGCTCAAATTGTGTGATTAATTTTTTTACTGCATCAAGTTCTTCCTGAGTTTTATTAAAAAGTTCATCAAGACTTCCGGAAATATTTTCATCTTCCGTCAGAAGTTCTTCTAAAAGTCTGATAATTTCTGTATCAGGAATCGCGCGCTGTTTTGCCATCTGAACTCTTTCATAAAGCTTATTTTCAGAATCACAGGATATACCGCTGATATACTGTTCTATACTTTCAGATGATATTTTATAATTTTGTTTGGCACTGCTGCTTTCTTCGGAAAGTCTTTTCTGCAATCTTTCGTATTTTTCGGTTTTAAAAAGCTTACGGAATGTATCCTTTCTTTTTGATGCACTTTCAAAAAGAAGTCTCATAAAATCTCCTTGTGCAATCATTACAATCTGCGAAAACTGGTCTTTATTGATTCCGAGAAGATTTCCGACAGCTTTGGTAACATTTGTAACTCCCGTTACACTACGAGGAACTGTGTCGCCTTTTGAGGGATAAATCAGTTCTGCATTTGGTTTTAAATTACGTTTTATTTTATAGACTTCTCCACGGTATTCGAAATCAAGCTGCACTTCGGTCAGTGTATGTGAATCGGCATATTTTGAACGCAACATAGAATTACTTCTGTTCTGTCCGCTTGCTTCACCATACAGCACATAGGAAACAGCATCAAATATAGTTGTTTTTCCTGAACCTGTATCGCCGGTAATCAGATAAAGTCCGCTTTCTCCGAGTTTTTCCATATCTATTTCAACTCGTCCGGCATAAGGTCCGAAAGCACTCATAACAAGTTTTAAAGGTCTCATGAATTTTCATCTCCGTTCCATATTTCTCTGATAAGATTATTGACAAAATCATACTGTTCACTGTTCATTTCATGATTACACTGTGATTCATAAAATTCCGTGAAAAGCTGTATCGGCTGAAGTTCCTCATTTCTTATATCTGATTTTATTACAGTACGATTTCTTGTACGGCTGTTATCGTATGAAAGCTGCATCATATAAGGGTAAATCTTTTTTAATTTTCTATGTGCATCAGGAATATCTTCTTCATCAGTCAGAGTAATAAAAATATAGTCATCAGTATTTATATTTTTATAGAAATCAGGAGAAGTTATCTCCTTATAAGTTCCTTTGTATACTTTCATATCGCGTTCAGGAACAAGCGGAACAGTCCTTATATCAAGATTTCCTTTTTCGCATAGTTCTGCGATAGTAACACTTTTCTGCTGATTTGATTCTTTCATTGAATACTTCAGCGGACTTCCGCAGTATCTTATTTTTTTGCCTTTTACATTCTGTGGTCTGTGTATATGACCAAGTGCCACGTAATCAAAGTCACTGAATACATCAGCATCAATATTTTCAGTTCCGCCGACTAAAAGTTCTTCTGATTCGCTCAATGAAGCACCTGTTATGAACTGGTGTGTTATAAGAATATTCCTGCATTCAGGATTGATATTCATGCTGCCGATAACTTTTTTCATTGCATCAGTATAGCTCACTATTTTTTCATCAGGGAAAAACTTTCTGACATTAAAAGGTCTTATAAATGGTATCATATAGAAATTTATATTTCCATACTCGTCATTAAGTTCCACAGGCATAATTTCCCCATCAAAAACAGGTGCGATATATATATTGCTTGATGTCATAAGCCGTCCGCCAAATGAAATACGTTCTGCCATATCATGATTTCCGCTTATAATAAAAACAGGAAGTCTTTTTTCCGAAAGGCTGAACAAAAAATCATCAAAAACCTGCATTGCTTCAGCTGACGGCGTAGCTCTGTCATAAATATCTCCTGCAATTATTACGCAGTCAGGCTTTTCATTATTGGCTATACTTAAAATCTGATTCAATATATACTGTTGGTCTCTAAGCATGGGAAATTCATTAACTTTTTTTCCTAAATGCAAATCTGAAAGGTGCAGTATTTTCATATTTTTCTCCTTATTAATAAAATATATCAGTA
>CAMWRC010000171.1 GCA_947176565.1 uncultured Ruminococcus sp. | reverse complement strand
GTATAATATTAAATAGAGTTCAGAAACTGGAGGGTATTATGGCTAAGAGATATTCATTAGGTATAGACGTAGGTTCAACCACTGTCAAAACCGTAATAACTGACGACAGAAACAGCATAATATATTCAAAATATCAGAGACATTTCTCAAAAGTCAGGGAAACTGTTGCGGAACAGCTTGCCGTTATAAACAACAGCTATCCCGATGATGATTTTACCGTCTGCATAACAGGTTCGGCAGGTCTCGGACTTGCGGAATCTGCCGGAATCCCGTTTGTTCAGGAAGTCCATGCAGCTTTTCTTTCCGTAAAGGAAAAAGTTCCCGATGCCGATGCTGTTATCGAACTTGGCGGCGAAGATGCAAAGATTATTTTTCTTACCGGCGGCGTGGAACAGCGTATGAACGGCTCATGCGCCGGCGGAACAGGCGCATTTATCGACCAGATGGCGACCCTCCTCGGAATCACCGCCGACCAGCTTGATGAACTGTCCCTCAGAGCGCAGAAAATCTATCCGATTGCTTCAAGATGCGGCGTATTCGCAAAATCCGATATACAGCCGCTTCTCAATCAGGGCGCACTCCGCGAGGATATTGCCGCAAGTATCTTTCAGGCTGTTGTTGACCAGACTGTTTCCGGTCTTGCTCAGGGACGCACTATCGAAGGAAAAGTTCTGTTTCTCGGCGGTCCGCTGCATTTCCTCAAAGGTCTGAAAAATGCATTTGTCAGAACTCTTGGTCTTGACAGCGAACACGCAGTATTTCCTGATGACGGAATCGTATTCGTGGCATATGGCTGCGCGCTGTATGCGGCACAGACTGCCGAACCATGCCGTATTTCTGAAATCATAAAAAAGATTGAAAATGCCGAATCCGCAGGAAATATTATAACCAGTGAACCTCTTTTTGCAGATAAAACTGAATATGATAATTTCATTGAACGGCACAGACAGTTCGACCTAGGATATGCAGATATGAGAACATATAAGGGAAACGCATATCTCGGAATAGATGCAGGTTCTACCACTACAAAGCTTGTTTTGATAACAGAAGACGGACGGATACTCTATCATCACTATTCTTCAAATCTTGGTCAGCCCCTTGATAAAATCGCCGCACAGGTGAAGATTATCCGTGATTCTATGAATCCTGATATTACTATAAAAGGCTCGGCTGTCACAGGCTATGGAGAAGATTTGATTAAAGCTGGTCTTTCTGTTGACCACGGAATTGTGGAAACCGTGGCACATTTCAAGGCGGCAGCTTATTTCTGTCCCGATGTTGACTTCATAATTGACATTGGCGGTCAGGATATAAAATGCTTCCGTATAAAAAATCAGAGCATTGACAGCATTATGCTCAATGAAGCCTGTTCGTCCGGCTGCGGCTCGTTCATACAGACTTTCGCAATGGCTCTCGGATATGATATTGCTGAATTTTCACAGCTCGGTCTTTTTGCGAAAAATCCTGTTGAACTCGGTTCACGGTGTACCGTATTCATGAACAGCTCCGTAAAACAGGCTCAGAAAGACGGCGCAACAGTTGAGGATATTTCCGCCGGTCTTTCAATGTCAATAATCAAAAATGCCATATATAAAGTAATACGTGCAAATTCCCCTGACGAGCTTGGAAAGAATATTGTAGTACAAGGCGGTACGTTCCTCAATGATGCCGTTCTCCGTGCCTTTGAAAAAGAACTCGGACGCAATGTAATACGTCCGGCAATATCCGGTCTCATGGGAGCTTTCGGCTGCGCACTCTATGCAAAGGAAAATTCAGAGAAAAATTTATCAGCTGAAAGTACACTTATTTCCGGAAAAGAACTTGAATCATTTTCATATACATCTAAATCCGCAAAATGCGGAGGCTGTACCGCTAACTGTCAGCTTAATATAATAAGCTTCGGCAAGGGCAGAAATTTCATTTCCGGCAACCGCTGCGAAAAGGGAAGCGGCAAGGCACAGAAAAATAATCTTCCGAATCTTTATGAATATAAATACAGCAGTATACTTGCTATGGAAAAACTCGGTCAGCCGGCACGTCCGGTAGCAAAAGTCGGTCTGCCGCTTGCTTTAAGTTTCTATGAACAGATTCCTTTCTGGCATACTTTTTTCACAGAACTTGGATTTGAAACAGTTTTCAGCAATGAAAGCTCACGTGAAATGTATTATCTCGGTCAGCATACAATTCCGTCAGATACTGTATGCTATCCCGCAAAGCTGACTCACGGTCATATCGAAAATCTTCTTGACAAGGGCGTGGATTTTATATTCTATCCCTGCATGAGCTACAATCTCAATGAGGGAAACAGCGATAATCATTTCAACTGCCCTGTTGTAGCATATTATCCGGAACTTCTCGCGGCAAATAATCTTCGTATTACCGGCGAAAATTTCCGTCACCCATATATGGATTTGAATAACCGCAAAAACGTCATAAGAGTTATGAGAGAAACTCTGAAACATTACAATATAAACGGAAAAATTCCGGCAGCCGTTGATAAGGCTTATGAAGCATATTACCGGCATCAGTCTGATATTTCCGGAAAAGCTTCTGAAATTATCGCAAATGCAAGAGCCGAAGGCAGAAATATCATCGTTCTTGCCGGAAGACCATATCACATAGACCGAGAAATAAATCACGGAATACATAAACTGATAACAAGCCTCGGATTCGCAGTCATAACTGAGGACAGCGTCGCAGAACTTGCTGAAACACCAAATCTTGGTGTACTCAATCAGTGGACGTATCATTCAAGACTTTACCGCGCGGCAAAATATGTCACTACACAGCCCGATATGCAGCTTATCCAGCTTGTAAGCTTCGGCTGCGGAATTGATGCGGTTACCAGCGACGAAGTACGGAGTATACTCGAAAACGGCGGAAAACTCTATACTCAGCTGAAAATAGATGAAATAAACAACCTCGGCGCGGCAAGAATACGTCTCAGAAGCCTTGCCGCTGCCCTGAAATAATCAGGAGTATCTTTCTATGTCTGAATATAAAAAATTTACCGAGGATATGATTAAAACCCATACTATCCTCGTACCGAATATGCTGCCGATCCATTTCCGGCTGCTTATCGCGATTTTTGAAAGCAAAGGCTATCATATGGAGCTTCTCGAAAATGACAGCCGCACTGTCGTTGACGAGGGTCTCAAAAACGTCCATAATGATTCCTGTTATCCTGCACTTCTCGTAATAGGTCAGTTTATGGACGCACTGAAAAGCGGAAAATATGACCCCGATAAAACCGCTCTGCTTATCACACAGACCGGCGGCGGCTGCCGTGCCTCAAATTATATACATCTGCTCCGGAAAGCAGTTGAACGCAATTTTCCGCAGGTTCCTGTTGTTTCTCTGAATTTCAGCGGTCTTGAAAAGGACAGCGCATTTAAAATAACTGCTTCCATGTTCTTTAAACTCCTTTATGCCGTACTTTACGGCGACCTGCTTATGACCTGTTACAACAAATGCCGCGCCTATGAAGTTAATATCGGTGATTCAAAATCCGTTCTCAGTTCATGGGAAAAAAAACTCGGCGATATTTTCCGCTCTGGAAGCAGTAAATATACTCACACAAAAAAATTATACCGCGAAATTCTCAGCAGTTTCGGCAGCGTGAAACTTAGCAGTCAGAAAAAAATACGCGTGGGAATCGTCGGGGAAATATATGTAAAATATACATGACTGTAAAAACCAACACCCCCCCAACCGGA
>CAMWRC010000170.1 GCA_947176565.1 uncultured Ruminococcus sp. | reverse complement strand
GCGCTATATATGCCGTGCCATATAATTTGAAATATGCCCGTAAATCAGGCAGAATTTCAGCAGCGGCAGCATTTTCCGGCGAACTCCTCGGACTCAAGCCGATTATTGAATTTGCAGACAATAAAACTACCACGGTAGAAAAAATACGCGGAGAAAAAAATATAGTAACGAGACTTGTGGACTGCGTTGAGAAGCGTATGACTCCGCAGACTCCGTATATAATAATTTACGGACGTGATGATACTCTCGCAAAGGAAGTCGAAAAGGAAATGAATAAGCGAACCGGAAAAAAAGCTGAGATGTTCTCACAGATTGGCAGTGCTGTTGCATCGAATATCGGTCCTGACCTTGTGGCTGTACTTGTAAGACGTAAAAACAAATAAAAATAATAAATGCGGTAAAGAATTATCCTTACCGCATTTATTATTATTGAGAGAAGTCAGTGATTACTGCATTTTATAGCTGTTAATCATTTTCTGAACCATTTTTCCGCCGATTGAACCTGCTTCACGTGAAGTAAGGTCGCCGTTATAGCCGTCCTTGAGGTTGATGCCAAGTTCAGAAGCTGATTCCATCTTGAATCTGTCAAGTGCCTGTCTGCCCTTTTCTGTCATTGCTCCGCTGTTGCTGTTGTTATTGTTGTGGCTGCTCATAGTTTTTTTCTCCTTAAAAATAATTTTTGATGCCGTGATAGTATTATATCACTTGATTTCAAAAATATTATTGGAAAATTAATCATAATTTTCGTGATATATTTATTTAATTATCACCGGATATTCACATATCGGTATTAGAATTATAGATTATATTACGTAAAAGGAGTGTTTTCTATGAAGCTGGCTACAGCATTATCCATAAGAGCAGATTTACAGGGCAGACTGAATGAACTTGAAAAAAGACTTATAGCTAATTCAAAAGTTCAGGAGGGCGAAAAACCATCTGAAAATCCTGTTGAACTCATTGCAGAAAAGGATAAAATAATTGCGGAGCTTGAAAATCTTATTTCAAAAATAAATATAACAAACAGTGTAATCAAGTATAATGATGTTACGGTTACTGAAATGCTTGCTAAAAGAGACTGTCTGAAAATTAATATAAGAATCATGCGTAATTTCCTCAACAGTTCCAGCGATAAGGTGAACCGTTATTCAAAATCTGAGATTGCTATAAAAAGCACAGTCGATGTTGCAGCATATCAGAAAAAAGTTGACCTGCTCTGTAAAGAGCTTCGTGAAATTGATGAAAAAATTCAGGAAATCAACTGGACAAATGAACTGATTTAACCCGAAAGCTGGTAGCAATTTTCAGGGCGGATACAAATATTTTGGTAAATAGTTTGTGCGATATTAAGGTTCGAATCCTTATTTTTACATATAGATGCTCTGCATGGTTACATTTGCATTTTTATTTATTAACGTTATTACCAATAGTATCGACTGTTAATGCGAGGGTGGGGTCGGGGTAAATTTAAATGATTAAAAAAACAGCATCACACAATATTGTGCGGTGCTGTTTTTATTTTTCGGATTCAGTTATTTCAATTCCGGTTAATTCTTTAAAAGTATCAATATCATAAGCAGGAATGAAAAATTCAAATTCGCCTTTAATATCCTGAATATATATTGCATAATACTTTGAATAATATGTACCTTGATTATTAGAAGTTATTTTATATCGCTTGTATTCTGGAGCGTTAAAAGGTACTTCTTTGTTCCAGTTTGGAAAACTTGCTTTTTTCTTTTGAATACAGGCGTTTTTTAATGATGAGAGCGGAATTTCCAGTACAATTCTGATATCTGATATACAAAGAAAATTATTTTTTGTATATATTTTGACAAATTGATTTATATGCGAACTTGCATAGAAATTTTTCTGCTTGATTTTTCCGTCTTTTTCGGTATACTGAAACATAAGGACATCAATCTCCTGAGCATCATCAGGAATTTTCAGATATTCTTTTGCTTCTTTGACTGCATTTATTGTACTTTCCATATGATTGACAAATTCTTCGCTTTCCGCAGTTTTTTTAACTCTTGAACGTCCGAACAGTACCAATATAACAAATATAATCCAGCATACTGGCGCAGCCCAGAATAACTCCGGAGCATTTTTGTAGCCTTCAGAAAAGCTTACATCACTTTGTAAAATTCCGGCAGTAATACATATTCCGCAGAAAAGAGAGATTGTTTTCATTATCGAGAGTAATACAGGAAGTGAAGCTTTTTTCTCAAACTGTTCACGCTGTTCGTAGGAATCATCAAGCTTTCTTTCTATATACGGCGGTATTGTGTCTGTAATGAAGATTTCCCCATCAAATGTGGAAATATTTTCAGAATCAGAAATATTTATCCCAAATAAATTTTTCATAAAACATACCTGATTTCATGTAATAAAAAGGCGGTTCCCGTTGCAGAAACCACCTTTTGATTAGCTTTATAGTTCAGCTTAATTGATTAGCCGAGTTCTGCGAAGTACTTGATAGTTCTTACCATCTGTGATGTGTAAGAATTTTCGTTGTCGTACCATGAAACAACCTGAACTTCGTAAAGGTCATCAGCAATCTGAGCAACCATTGTCTGAGTAGCATCAAAGAGTGAACCGTACTTCATGCCGATAACGTCAGAAGAAACAATCTGGTCTTCGTTGTAGCCGAATGACTCAGAAGCAGCAGCCTTCATAGCAGCGTTGATGCCTTCCTTAGTAACATCTGCGCCCTTTACTACAGCAGTAAGGATTGTTGTAGAACCTGTCGGAACAGGAACTCTCTGAGCAGAGCCGATGAGCTTGCCGTTGAGTTCAGGAATAACAAGACCGATAGCCTTAGCAGCACCTGTTGAGTTAGGAACGATGTTTGCAGCACCTGCTCTTGCACGTCTGAGGTCGCCCTTTCTGTGAGGACCGTCAAGAATCATCTGGTCGCCTGTGTAAGCGTGGATTGTACTCATGATACCGCTCTGGATAGGAGCATAGTCGTTGAGAGCCTTAGCCATAGGAGCGAGGCAGTTTGTTGTGCATGAAGCAGCAGAGATGATAGTATCATCAGCTGTAAGAGTGCCTTCGTTTACGCTGTAAACGATAGTCTTGAGGTCATTGCCTGCCGGAGCAGAAATAACAACCTTCTTAGCACCTGCATCAATATGAGCCTGTGACTTAGCCTTTGAGCAGTAGAAACCTGTACACTCAAGAACAACGTCAACGCCGATTTCGCCCCAAGGAAGCTCAGCAGCGTTAGCCTTAGCATAGATTGTGAGTGTCTTGCCGTCAACTGTGATAGTACCTGCTTCATCATCAGCAGTAACAGTGTGAAGACCCTCACCGATTTTACCGCAGTAGCCGCCCTGAGCTGTATCG
Organism: uncultured Ruminococcus sp.; assembly: GCA_947176565.1. Lineage (GTDB taxonomy): Bacteria > Bacillota > Clostridia > Oscillospirales > Ruminococcaceae > Ruminococcus. Next base: position 371 of record CAMWRC010000170.1, on the reverse strand, counting down.
TACTTGAGAAGCTGAGCGAGCATTGAAGGCTTGGTAAGGTCGTTGATAGCAACTACATCATAGCCCTCAGCACCGAACATCTGTCTGAAAGCGAGACGGCCGATACGGCCAAAACCATTAATAGCAACTTTAACTGACATTGGAAATTACCTCCTGATTTTTAACATTACAGTCTTTCAAACTGTTGCAAATATATTATACACCAAACCGGAAAATTTTTCAAGGGGTAAGGTAAAAAAATATAAAATTTACCAATAAACTTACATTTTGCATAGTTTTCCACAAATATTTTTGTTGAATATAACGAAGATAATAAAACAATTTCTTATTCCAATTTCTGAAAAAATGTAGTATAATATATATTATGGAAA
>CAMWRC010000169.1 GCA_947176565.1 uncultured Ruminococcus sp. | reverse complement strand
CATCATACCATATCACCGGCAGGACTCTCAGGCGGCGGAACTGTTCCGCGTCCCGGAGAAGTTTCACTTGCACATAATGGTCTGCTTTTCCTTGATGAAATGGCAGAATTTGATAAACGCACACTCGAAAATCTCCGTCAGCCGATTGAGGAACGTTCCATACAGCTGTCACGCGTATCCGGTTCCGTTGCATATCCCTGCTCATTCATGCTCATAGGTGCTATGAATCCCTGTCCGTGCGGATATTACGGTCACCCTACGCGTAAATGTACCTGTTCTCCTAAGCGTGTAGCCGCATATAATTCCCGAATCTCCGGTCCTCTTCTTGACAGATTTGACCTGTATATAGAAGTCGCTCCGCTGGAATTCTGCGACCTGTCATCTGAAAAGAAAGAGGAATCCTCAGAATCTATCCGGAAACGAGTCATGGCTGCACGGGAAATTCAGTCTGAAAGATTCAAAGGTACAGGAATATCGTGCAATGCTATGATAACCGACGGAAAGCTTGACAAATACTGCCATATAGACGAAGATGTCAAAAAGACTTTCAATAAGCTTTATACGGCACTTCAGCTTTCAGGACGGGCATACAGCCGTCTGCTTAAAGTTGCGCGTACTATAGCTGATTTAAGCGGTTCTGAAAATATCCGCGTTCAGGACATCAAAGAAGCCGCACAGTACAGAAAAAGATGAAAGCTTATCTGATTCTTGGATTTTCTGAAAATCAGGACAATAGATACATCAAAAGGAAGGTTGATAGTGAAAAATGAAATCTGCATTTAAAAATCTGTCATCAAACAAGCACAGCATTGACATCGGTCTGCTTTTTGCTGTTACGCTGTGTTCTGTTCTGGGAACGCTTCTCATATACAGCATTGCCGCAAGCGGTGTAAGCGAAAACGAGGGCATAGGCGACAGCTACTGGAAAACACAGCTTGTATCAATGATAATGGGCTTTATCCTTTCCATTTTAGTTTCATATATCGACTACCGCAAACTCGTTAAGTTCTGGTTTGCTTTTGTTCCCATTACTCTTGGAATAGTTGCCCTGACGTTTACTTCGCTCGGCTATCAGCGTGAGGGCGCGGACGACCAGGGCTGGATACGTGTTTTCGGTATCAGTCTCCAGCCGTCGGAAATAATGAAAATCGCATTTATTCTTACATTCAGCCTGCATCTGTCAAAGGTTGAGGAAGATATGAACAAGCCGCTTAATATGCTTCTGCTTCTGCTTCATGGAGCAGTACCTATCGGAATTGTCACGCTTCAGGGCGACTACGGAACAGCTATTGTATTCGCCGCTATATTCGGATTCATGATAGTATCAGCAAATATATCATGGAAATATCTTCTTGCCGCACCGTTTGTAATCGCTGCTGCCATTGCGGTGATGTGGTTCAACCTGCTTGACAAATTCCATAAGGAACGTATTCTTATTCTTTTCAATCCGGGTACTGACCCCGAAAATATCGAATATCAGCAGGATCTCGGAATACGGGCATTGCAGTCCGGCGGTGTTTTCGGAAAGGGGCTTTTTGCCGGCGAAAATGAATATATTTATGTTCCGGAACTCCACAACGATTTTATTTTCGCCCATGCCGGACAGGTTTTCGGATTTGTCGGCTCAATAGGAATAATGATAGTTCTTGCCTATATATGCCTGAAAGTTTTCGCAGACAGCAGAATCACACGTGACCATCTGGGAAAATTCATATGTATGGGCGCATCTGGTATGTTCTTTACTCACTGTCTCATGAATATCGGAATGGTTCTGAAAGCCGCGCCTGTTATCGGCGTTCCGCTTCCGTTTATAAGCGGCGGCGGTACTGCTATGGTAAGTATGTACGTGATTGTAGGACTTGTACTCAGCACATACGCACATCGTGCTGTAAATTACAATGTTTTCTACGACGAGGACGACGATTGATAATTAATCCCCTGAGGAATAATATTCCGCAGGGGATTTTTTAATATACTGACTGATATTAATTACAAAAAGATACCGGATTTTCTCTTAATCTTCCTGTTCGCCGAATGTTCTTACAGCCTTTATCATTATCGCACATTCAAGACGTTTCTTTTCGAGTTCGCATGAAATCTTATGCGCTGAACGAACATCTCCCATATACTGATAATTATTTGCATTACAGCCGCCGCTGCAATAGAATTTAGCCCAGCACTTGCGGCATTCCGGCTTTGAATATACATGACAGTTTGCGAAATCTGCTTTCATTTCCTGATTGAAAGTTCCTTCGTCGATATTGCCCATTTTATACTCATCGATACCCACAAACTGATGACATGGGAAAATATCGCCGTCCGGAGTAATCGCGACATAATCATTTCCGCAGCCGCAGCCCCGCAGTCTCTTTATAGCACACGGTCCCTGATCAAGGTCTATCATGAAATGGAAAAAGTTGAATTTCCCGCCTTTTTTCTCATTTTCAAGTATTCTGTGTGCAAGAATTTCATATTCCTTGAATACAGCCGGAAGTTCCTTTTCAGTGAGTGCGTATTCATCCCCCTCGCCGACTACCGGTTCAATGGAAATCTGGTCAAATCCGGCTTCATACAGTGCAAATACATCTTCTGAGAAATCAAGATTCTTGTTTGTGAATGTTCCGCGGACATAGTATTCCTTATCGCCGCGGTTTTCCACGAGCTTTTTATACTTCTGGAGTATCATATCATAACAGCCCTGACCATTCGGCAATACACGGAAATAATCGTTTACTGATTTTCTGCCGTCAATTGAAAGAACCACATTTGACATCTCTTTGTTTATGAAATCTATTTTCTCATCATCAAGCAGAAGTCCGTTAGTCGTGATAGTAAACCGGAATTTCTTTCCGTATTCTGCTTCTCTTGAACGTGCATACTCAACAATCTGCTTCACAACCTTGAAATTCATCAGCGGCTCGCCGCCGAAAAAGTCAAGTTCAAGATTAGGTCTGTCTCCGGAATTTTCAAGCAGGAAATCAATAGCGTGTTTTCCTGTTTCAAATGACATCAGCTTGCGTCCCTTACCGAAATCACCGGTAGATGCAAAGCAGTATTTACATCTCAGCTGACAGTCATGGGCGATATTCAGGCACATTGCCTTTATCGGAGATGCAACGGAATATTTAGCATATTTCTCATAATCATCTTCCGAAAACAGAATCTTGTCATTGTAAAGCTCAACGATTTCAGCATAACAAGACTCTATATCCTCAGCGGAATAAACCTTTGAGAGTTTCTCAATTACTTTCTGCGGACATTTCTCATCAAAAGGCGGTTCTATATTATCGAGCAGGTCATATGTAAGCTCGTCCACAACATGAACTCCGCCGCTGTTCACGTCAAGAACGATATTGAATCCGTTCAGCTTATATTTATGTATCATATCTATCACCTCTAAAAAAATTCAGGGCAGTATCCACTGCCCCAAAGGATTTTTGCTTCACTTATCTTTCGCACTTCTGATTTGCTACAGTACATGAAGTCTTGCAGGCTGACTGGCATGAAGCCTGACATTTTCCGCAGCCGCCTTTCTGAGCTGACTCTTTAAGGTTAGCCTTATTCATGGTCTTGATGTGTTTCATAAAATATTCCTCCTTAAATATGTAGTCTGTCCGGTACTTTCCGCAAACGCCAATACACCTGACAAACCCTGAAAAAATAGTTCGAATTTATTATATCACACTTTTCATGAAAAGTCAATAGAAGATTGTCGGAAAATAACAGG
>CAMWRC010000168.1 GCA_947176565.1 uncultured Ruminococcus sp. | reverse complement strand
CCGATAACCTTCATTCAGAGAGCGTCGGCAGCATTTGCGATTTTTCCGCCGATTGCAACGAGACCGATAATACCGAGGGTTTTTACTGCAATTTCAGGACCGGCAAATTTTGATTTTCCACCCTCAACTGTTTTCGGAGCATCTTCTGTTCCTTTAAGTGAAGCAGCCCATGCAGCAGCCTCAGTGATTTTTCTTGATGAAAGAAGAAGTGCGCAGATTGCAAGTTCCTTTACAGCATTTGAGTTTGCACCCGGAGTATTGAATACGCAGATACCTTCCTGAGCGCATCTGTCAACAGGAATATTATTTACGCCTGCGCCGGCACGTGCGATACAGAGCAGTTTATCGCCGAATGTCATATCGTGCATTTTTGCACTTCTGACCATAATGGCATCAGGGTTAGTGCATTCACTGGCTACATTGTATTTGCTTTTGTCGAAAATATCAGTACCGACGGCAGAAATTTTATTAAGTGTCTGAACGTTGAACATTTCAGTATACCTCTTTCTTAGATTATTTAATCAGGAATTTTCCTGCTCGAATTTTTCCATAAATTCAACAAGTTTCTGAACGCCCTCAATCGGCATAGCATTGTAGATAGAAGCTCTCATACCGCCGACAGTTCTGTGACCTTTGAGATTCTCGAAACCTGCTGCCTTGGATTCAGCTATGAATTTCTTGTCAAGCTCATCATTTCCGGTAACGAATGGAACATTCATAAGTGAACGGTCGTTCTTTTCGACAGTACCCTTGAACATCTTGCTTCTGTCAAGGAAATCATAGAGGATAGCAGCTTTTTTCTCATTATGGGCTTTCATAGCCTCAAGACCGCCCATTTTCTTTATCCACTTGAACACCTTTCCGCAGATATAGATTCCATAGCACGGAGGAGTATTGTAAAGTGAATCGTTGTCAGCCTGAGTTTTCCATTTGAGCATTGTAGGAGTACCTGCAAGGACTTCATCACTGATAAGGTCTTCGCGGATTATTGCAATAACAACGCCGGCAGGACCGATATTCTTCTGAACGCCGCCATAGATAACGCCGTACTTTGAAACATCAACAGGCTCTGAAAGGAAACATGAAGAAACATCGGCAACGAGTTCCTTGCCCTTTGTATTCGGGAGTTCCTTGAACTTTGTGCCGTAGATAGTATTATTTTCGCAGATATAAACATAGTCGGCATCTTCGGGAATATCAAGGTCTGAACAATCGGGAATATATGAAAAAGTCTTGTCAGCAGACGATGCAACAGCAACAGCCTCGCCGTACATCTGAGCTTCCTGATAAGCTTTTTTAGCCCACTGACCGGTGATTATGTATGCAGCTTTCTTATTTTTCATAAGGTTCATAGGAATTGCTGCAAACTGCTGTGATGCACCGCCCTGAAGGAAAAGCACCTTATAGTTGTCCGGGATATTCATGAGGTCGCGGAGATCCTGTTCAGCTTCCTTGATGATATTATCATACACCTTTGAACGGTGAGACATCTCCATAACGGACATTCCGCAGCCCTTGTAATCCAACATTTCGTCGGCGGCTTCCTGAAGAACTTCCTCCGGAAGTACAGCTGGTCCTGCACTGAAATTGTAAACTCTGCTCATAGTAAAAAACCTCCATTATATTTAGTCAGAATCAGGAGCAGGAAGTCATGAAAAATTTAAATATTGGAAAAACATTCATATTTCAGGACAATTCCCGACTCACAGTTCCGGACTTTAGTCGTACACTAATATTATACACTCTCTGTCCGAATAAGTCAATACTATTTCTGATTTTTTTGAAAAATATCCCTGAAAATCTATTATCTGATATGATTCATAATACAAAACCCCCACGAATTTAGAACTGTATCGATAAAGAAGTTTTCAAGGAAACATTGTAAGACCAATACAGCAGGCTATTAAATGAAAAAAGGCAGATACTATAAAATATCTGCCTGTTCTTAATTATTGAGAACAAATTTTTTCTTTTTCAAAAGGAATACAAATTTTTTATATACAAAAACAACACCGCAGGAGTACTTATCCTACGGTGTCTTCTGTTTGTCCGATATTATAGAGATTCTCCCTATAGCGCAATAACGAACTGTTTCAATCACCCTATGGTGAGAGGGGCTGTTAAACGAATATCCTATAGCACACATCACTTTTGATGGATTGTTTCAACCACCCTATGGTGAGAGGGGTCTGTTAAACAAGACAACATCATCAACACCAGAAGAACTCAATATGTTTCAACCACCCTATGGTGGGAAGGGTCTGTTAAACTTATATCAGTAAAAGCTAGTGAGCAGTTCCAGAAGTTTCAACCACCCTATGGTGAGAGGGGTCTGTTAAACTGTTAGGTCCTAGTACACTTCATCCAAATGGAGATGTTTCAACCACCCTATGGTGAAAGGGGTCTGTTAAACCGAACCATTAAACTTGACCCAACTAAGACAATGTTTCAACCACCTTATGGTGAGAAGGGTCTGTTAAACTTCAGACTACGACGCTCCATTTGCTGAGAAACAGTTTCAACCACCCTGTGGTGAGAGGGGTCTGTTAAACCGCGGATTTTTCGCTGTTCTCTGCCCATTATATTTTAAAAATGCTGTTTTCTGAACCGATTTTCACAATTCTGTCACATTTCGTTTAACAGTTTTCCTCTTCAAAATCCCTTTGACTTATGTATTTATTATACCACATTATTCTGGATTTGTAAAGAGTTTTTAAAAAAATTTTTTGCTGTCACTTAATCAGGCATATGTGAGTTCTATTATATTGTGAAGGGGGCGGAAATATGAAATATATAAAATGATTGACTGTAAGGATTCTGTAAGAATATACAAGCTGCCATCAAGCGTATACATAGTTGGAAAGGGCGAAGAAACCTATGAAAATGAAACAGAAACAATGATAATATAGAACTCAGATTTTTATATAAAAAATATTTTCAAAAACTATTTACAAATCAAGAATAATGTGGTATAATAAATACGTAAGCCAAAGGGCTTTTGAAGCAGGGGGACTGTTAAACCAAATGTGACAGAATTGTGAAAAACAGTTCAGAAAACAGCATTTTTAAAATAAAAGGGGCAGAAAACGGCGAAAAATCTGCTGTTTAACAGCCCCCTCTCACCACAGGGTGATTGAGACTGTTTAATCCAATACGTAGCATAAGTTGAAAAGTTTAACAGTTCCCTCTCACCACAGGGTGGTTGAAACGCATTAGGTACAATCAGGGATGCATTTTTGTTCTCGTTTAACAGCCCCCTCTCACCACGGGGTGGTTGAAACTTTTAGGTTTCTCAAGCTCTTGTCTTTTCTTTTCGTTTAACAGTCCCCTCTCACCACAGGGTGATTGAGACGCTATATTTTTATCAGTGTAAGTGATAAGTTTATCAGTTTAACAGCCCCCTCTCACCATAGGGTGATTGAAACTCGAATGAGGGTTTACAAGTTGGATTTATTCCGCCGTTTAACAGTCCCCTCTCACCACAGGGTGATTGAGACCTTGACATTATTTGACAATACCCTGCCATTACTATACAGTTTAACAGACCCCTCTCACCATGGGGTGATTGAAATCCCGATTGACTGAACATCGGGATATTTTGTCTTTAGGAGTATTAATATGTCTGAATATAAAAATATTTTGGCGTTATATGACTGCCGCAGCAAACAGGAATATATCTACCGGACAAATAAAGTAAAAGAAATAATCGGCGCATCTGCACTTCTGTCTGATTTGTTC